>NZ_JBHYCW010000035.1:0-33759 GCF_051861365.1 Sediminibacterium sp.
CCAATACCTCATACACAGACATCCAATAAACACCGGTTGCCTCCATAGCAACATGTGTAACGGCGGCTTTTTTCAGATCACCAGCAAGTTCATGCAGATCGGTTGTAAAAGCTCCATACTCCTTAACAGTTTGAAGACCATCTGTATTAGGGTAAGAAACCATCATGTTCATGCTGCCTACATCTATTCCGGCAGCTGTGGGATAGATTAAGCCCAATTGTAGCGAAGACGCTTGTTTGTTTTGTTGATCAGCCATAACTTTAAGTTTTTAATACAAAAGCTAGGCTGACTCTGATGCTTGAAGAATATTAATTAAGCTTAATAAACAGGGTTGGTGAGTAAATCACCACCACTAATATATTTTTCAAAAAAGCATCAGTCCTAAACTCAGGCACGGACTCTCTCAAAAGGTACCAATCGAAGTTTCAGGTTATGTAGTTAGCCTGCTTTTGTTTTATTAGCAAGCTACTAAAATGTCATATCCTATATTTTCCTTGCCCCATGGTCGTAACTCGTAATGACGATTATAACGGAGCCCAGCAGATAGGCGCATCCCTGCTACAATTTACCATCAAGAATAATCAAAGACACAGCACTGCAGCCGCTTTTTTAAAACCGGCTATGAAAAGAAAAAATCTCACGGTGAGAACCCAGTGTCAGGTTAAATCGATTTTGATCGAAAATGGGAGAGCGGTGGGTGTGGAAGTGATGGTTGGACAAACCGGTTCGGAAAGGATCAATTGTTCCAAAGAAGTGATTCTTTCAGCAGGTGCCATTCAATCGCCGCAATTATTGATGTTATCCGGTATCGGAGATCCGATTGAATTGGGTAAACAAGGTATCAATATCATTCATGCATTGCCGGGAGTCGGAAAGAATTTACAAGATCATGTATGGACAGGTGTATCAGTGAATAGTATTATTCCAACAAGCAATGCCTTGTTATCACCCCTGAATATGGGAAAAGCCTTGCTACAGCATCTTCTGTTCAAGAAAGGTCCGTTGGGGAATAGTCCATTAGAAGCCAATGCTTTTTATAGTTCTATTGGAGAAGACAGACCTGACATACAATTTCATTTTGCACCCATTGGTATTGCGGATGATTACAGTACCGATATGTACAATCTGAAAACTTTTCCGCGGAAAAGTGGATTTGGGATCATGGCCATTCTTTTACATCCGGAAAGTAGGGGTGTAATACGTTTGAAAAACTCCAATCCTAAAGATGCACCCATCATTGATCATCAGGTCTTAGCTCATTCCAAAGACCGGGAACTGTTATTAGTGGCATTAAAAAAAGCCATTGCCATTGCGAAAACAAAAGCAATGAGCGCTTATGCTGATGGAGATCTATCCCTTCCAAAAAACTATGAAGATGATCAGTCATTACAAGTGCACATCAATAAAAGTCTTGAAACCCTTTATCATCCTGTAGGTACCTGTAAAATGGGAACAGATCAAGGTGCTGTAGTAGATCATGAACTAAAAGTACACGGTATCCGCTCTTTACGGGTAGTAGATGCCTCCATTATGCCAACCATTGTTTCCGGCAATACCAATGCTGCAACGATCATGATTGCGGAAAAAGCGGCTGATATGATTCAACAGCAGTCATAAGCACTTACATTTGCCCGCTATCGGTAGAATAATGTGTTTTATTTACACATTAATCCCTAATTTAGTAATACCAAAAATGCTTGCAGTGGCTACGACGAAAAAAATGATTGCTTCAGCCAATGGGAAATCTGTGTCTATACCCCATTCTGAGTCACTTACCACAAAGAAAAAGACAGTTCGCAGTAAGACATCAAAGAAGAATGATGCTACTGAGAATAAGGAGAAAAAAAATACTGTCGCTAAACGTAAAAGTATTACCACAGACAAAAGAGTCACCTTTCATCTTAAATTTCATACCACATTTGGTCAAGATCTTTTCATAGTTGGAAACCACCCTTTATTGGGTGATAATGATCCCGCTAAAGCCATTCCTCTTCAATATTTTAATGAAGAATATTGGGTGGTCACCCTTGATTTCGCAGCATCAGATCTTATTCAGGATACAATCACCTATCATTATATTTTGCGCAATACCGACGGAACCTATAGTGATGATTGGGGAAATGATAAGCAGCTAAATTTAAAAGAGAGCAAAGCCAAGGAAATACATGTAACCGATGCCTGGAATTTTGCCGGGTATTATGAGAATGCATTTTATACAGAACCTTTTACCAAAGTACTGTTGCCTTCTAATCATACACCGGTTACCACTAAGGCTCCAAAAACCAGTACACATATTCTAAAAGTAAAAGCCCCTTTACTCAAAAAAGGACAGACACTTTGTATATTGGGAAGTAGTCAATCTTTAGGTAATTGGAATACCCAGCACCCTCTGTTACTCACAAAAAATACAAAAGAAGATTTTTTTCAAATAGCCCTGAATCTTAGCAAAGATTCTTTTCCGATTGCATACAAGTATGGAGTGTATGATGTAGATCAACAACAGTTCCTCCGTTATGAAGATGGGAATAATCGTGTGTTATATGATGCAGTTGTAAAAGACAAAGTCAGTATTATTCATGATGGCTTTGCCGTATTACCCAATAATACTTGGAAAGGTGCCGGTGTGGCCATTCCTGTTTTTAGTTTGCGAACAGAACATGGATTGGGTGTGGGAGAATTCAATGACCTAAAACAGATGGTGGATTGGGCTGTGAAGACGGGATTGAAAATGATTCAGATTCTTCCCATCAACGATACTACCGCAACACATAGTTGGACAGATTCCTATCCCTATGCAGCGATATCTGCGTTTGCATTACATCCTTTATATCTTCATTTGGATACTTTGGTGAAAAACGATCGAAAACTGCAGAAACAAATTGCAGTGGAGAAGGCGAAGCTGAATGCATTGGATGTAGTGGATTATGCAGAAGTGATTCAGTTTAAAACAAAGATCATTGCTAAGATTTATGAAGAGCAAGGAGCAACTGTATTAGCATCTGCTGACTTTAAGCAATATTTCAATGATAATAAACATTGGCTTCAATCCTACGCTGTATTCTGCTATTTGAGAGACCAATATGGTACGGTAGATTTCAATCAATGGCCGGCATTCCGACATTACCAAGATGCTGAGATTGAAAGACTGGCAGCGCCTGATTCTGCAGCATACAAAGAGATCGCTCTGCATTACTTCACACAATACCAATTGCATCTTCAATTGAAAGAAGCAACTGCTTATGCGCATTCAAAAGGAATCATTGTAAAAGGAGATATCGCCATTGGTGTTTACAGACATGGTGCCGATGCATGGCAACACCCGGAGTTGTATCATATGGATGCACAAGCGGGTGCTCCGCCGGATGATTTTGCGGTATCCGGACAAAACTGGGGTTTTCCGACTTATAATTGGGAAAGAATGCAGGCAGATGGGTTTACCTGGTGGAAGCAGCGCTTCGAGCAAATGAGTTATTATTTTGATGCTTTCAGAATTGATCATATCCTAGGCTTTTTCCGGATATGGAGTATTCCCATGCATGCTGTGGAAGGAATATTGGGTCGCTTTGTTCCGGCCATTCCTGTTCACATCAATGAGTTCCAAGCGAGGGGTATTTCATTTGATCATCACCGTTTTACCCAACCTTTTATTCATGAAAATGTGTTGTGGGAATTGTTTGGATACGATAATGAATTGGTGAAAAAAGAATTCCTGCAGACTGATGGCAATGGTCAATATACTTTGAAACCGGCATTTGCCACGCAACGTCTAGTAGAGCAATACTTCCATACACTTGAAAAAGATGAGCAACACGATAAAGTAAAACAAGGTCTCTTTAACTTGATTAGTAATGTATTACTTTTCGAAGACAGCGAGGGCGATCTACAACATTTTCATTTCAGGTTCAATATGGAAAGTACTTCTTCCTTCCGTTATCTTGATCAGCACACGCAACAACAACTGAAAGAACTCTATGTTGATTATTTCTTCCGCCGTCAGGATGATTTTTGGATGAAAGAAGCCATGAAAAAATTACCTGCATTGAAACGTGTAACCAATATGTTGGTTTGCGGTGAAGATCTGGGATTGGTACCGGCTTGTGTTCCGGATGTCATGAGACAGTTGGGACTTTTAAGTTTAGAGATTCAACGTATGCCAAAAGATCCAAAACGCAGTTTCTTTCATCCGGCAGATGCTCCTTATCTCAGTGTAGTAACACCTTCCACCCATGATATGAGTACGATCCGAGGTTGGTGGGAAGAAGATAAAAATCGAATTCAACAGTTTTACAATAACGAACTAGGGCAATCTGGGGAAGCGCCTTATTACTGTGAAGCATGGATCAACACCGCTATTGTCATACAACATTTGTATTCACCTTCTATGTGGACGGTGTTTCAGTTACAAGACCTAATGGGTATGGATGCGGCATTACGTAAAGAAGATCCACATAGTGAGCGTATCAATATTCCGGCAGATCCCAAACATTATTGGCGATACAGAATGCATCTTACATTAGAATCCTTGCTGCAACAGGATGATTTTAATGATACACTTCATGGTTATATTCAACAGAGTGGAAGAGACTAAGGAGCAATGATTGCCACTGAAGGCACTGGGAAGCACAGAAGATTTCAGTGCAATTCTGTTCTTTCAGTGGCAATTCAATCATTAACTATCTTTGCTTTTCAAAATTCATCTCTTGAAGCTCAGTTATAGACCGATTAATCTTCCTTTTGAATATCCCTTTACCATTTCTAATGGTCGTACCAAAACGCATCAACCATCATTGTTGGTAGCTTTAGAGTTAGGTCCGTTCATGGGTTTTGGGGAAGCACCTGCCATTGCTTATTATGATGTTACGGTTGAATCCATGATCGCCGATCTGGAGAAACATCGTCGCATGATTGAAAAGTTTGCGCTTACTGAACCTGAGAGATATTGGCATTATCTCCATCATCTTATTCCGAATAATCCTTTTCTGGTATGTGCCTTAGATATGGCTTGCTGGGATTTGTTTGGTAAAATGAAAGGCAAGCCATTGTTTGAACTCATGCAAACACAATGGAATGATACACCGGTTACAGATTACACCATCGGCATTGATACCATTGATAAAATGGTAGATAAAATGAAGGCAAAACCTTGGCCTATTTACAAGATCAAATTGGGAACCGAAAATGATATCTCAATTATAGAAGCATTACGTCAACATACAGATGCGGTTTTCAGAGTTGATGCAAATGCAGGTTGGACAACAACTGAAGCATTAGATAAAATTCCTCGACTGTCAAATTTAGGAGTGGAGTTTATCGAGCAACCCCTTGCGAAAGATAACTGGGATGGAATGAAGCTCTTATACAAAGAATCTCCCTTACCCTTGTTTGCAGATGAAAGTTGTGTATCGGAACAAGACGTAAAAAAATGTGTGGATCATTTTCATGGAATCAATATCAAACTCACCAAATGCAGTGGTATTACACCTGCTATCAGAATGATTCAAGAAGCAAGAACACTTGGTTTACAGGTAATGATGGGTAGCATGAATGAATCTGAAGTAGGTTCAGCGGCCATTGCTCATTTTCTTCCGCAATTAGATCGTGTGGATATGGATGGTCCACTTTTACTAGCACAGTCTATCGCAACAGGATTGACATACGATCATGGTAAAGTAACCGTATCAGGTAAACCAGGTTTGGGTATTCAATTCTTATAATCTATCGCAGTGAATTGATCGTGCGAAGGCTAATGACTGAATTCACATTTCCCTAACAGAATGTTTCTTTTTTGGCATCCGGTTTGGCTTTATAACAGTATAAAACCGTGAACCATGAAAAAGAAAATTTTACCCATGTTGATTGTCTTATCTGTTTTGATCATCGACACCTCACAAGCTCAGGTTAGATTGAATGTAAATGTAAACGTAGGTCCTCGTCCGGTATGGGGCTTGCCCGGTAATCATATTGGTGATTACTATTACTTTCCTGAAATTGATATGTATTACAGCATCCCAAAAAGTCGGTTCGTGTATTTAGATCGCGGACGTTGGGTATATGTATCTGATCTCCCAAGAGCATATCGCCATTATGATTTGCATCGGGGATATAAAGTAGTCATCAATGATCCTGATCCATTCAGGCATCATCAACTGTACCGCGATCGTTATGCCCGCCAGTACATGGCCTATCGTCCACCGGTAGTGATTGTAGACAAAAGGCGCGGACATGATCGTTGGGATAGAAGAGACCGGGATGATGATAGACGTGATAGAGATCGCAGGAGGTGGTAATTATATAAAAAAGCAAGTGTATCCACTTGCTTTTTTTGTTCTGTATTTGTTTAATCCTAGCGAAGTACCGATTTTCGGGGTCTATGACATCTGAAAGAAGAGAAAAACTCAACCGCGTTTTGCATCATCGCCAATCCAATTTGGCGGTGGTGATGGAAAATGTACAAGATCCGCATAATATCTCTGCTGTTATGCGTACTTGTGATGCAGTAGGTATTCAGGATATTTTCATTTTGAATACCAAAATACCCAGACATGAAAAATTTGGTCCGAAAAGTAGTAGTAGTGCTGCCAAATGGTTAACCATTCATCAGTTTGAAGATGCACAGGCCTGTTTTGAAGCATTGCGTAAGAGGTATACACGTATTTTAACAACCCACTTATCTTCTGATGCCGTAAGTTTATATGAGATCGATTTTACGGAAAGCATTGCACTGGTATTTGGAAATGAACATTCCGGTGTAAGTGAAGAGATCAGAGCATTGGCAGATGGTAATTTTGTTATTCCACAAATGGGTATCATTCAAAGCTTGAACATTTCAGTGGCTTGTGCTGTAAGTATTTATGAGGCATATCGTCAAAAAAAGGCAGCAGGTCAGTATGATCAGCCATCCTTATCAACGGAAAGACGAGCACAATTATTCGATGATTGGACTGTGAAGCAAAAAGACTCAGTATAAATGATCCTTGTTATGAAAAAAATAGCTTTAGTATTCGCGATTGTGATGATGGCAACAACTGTTCAATCACAGGAAATTAAAAGCGTAAAGATCAATGATCTCGTAAAAATCATTGATACCAGTTCTGTTCCGCTAGTGGTTAATTTCTGGGCAAGTTGGTGTGCGCCTTGTATCAAAGAGATACCTTGGTTTGAAAAATCTGTTGCAGCTTTCAAGGATCAAAAAGTACAATTACTCTTGGTGAGCTTGGATTTTGCAGAAGATTATCCAAAAGGCATTGCTGATTTTGCAAAGAAAAATAATTATCAGTCAAAAATCGTTTGGCTCAATGAAACCAATGCTGATGAATTTTGCCCCAAAATCGATGAGAAATGGGATGGTGCTATTCCGGTAACACTGATGGTCAATAAAAAAAGACAATACCGTCAATTTTATGCGCAACAGTTACCTGAACAGCGATTGATCCTGGAACTACAAAAATTAGTTGGACAATAGTAATTTATAGATATTCTCTTTCTGCCTCTTCGTTCATTTGCTTGCGAAGTTTTTCTGTCAGATAGATGGCATAACCTAGTGCCATTAAGCTGCAGGTAGCCAGCAAAATACCTGTGATGCTTCCATAATGAATTCCTTCTGCGATTGCATAAGTAATGCAGAGTAACAGCGCTACAATGATTATCGGTTTCATATTGCAGGTTTTGGTTACTAATAAGATACCTACCTCATCGATTTCCATAAAAAAGCCGCTATTAAATAGCGGCTTTCAAAAAAATATTTATTTATTCCGTTTAACTCCTTTTGATCGAACAACCAACAGAACGACTTTCCTTCACAGAAATAGATTTTCCGGTCGTGAGTTCGTTAATCGCTTCTTTGGCATGTACACGTTTTACATTACCGGCATCATTTGGATTATCATCAATAGCGCCTTTATACTGAAGTTTGCCATTTGCGTTGAACAGGAATAACTCAGGTGTTCTGGTAGCACCAAAAGCATTGGCGATCTTTGAATCGGTATCTACCGTGTAATAGAAGTTGTAGCCTTGATTTTTAGCATATGCTTTCATGGCATCATAAGAATCGGCATCATCACGGGTACCCTCATTTGAGTTTAATAGGATAATTCCAATATTGTTTTGCTTGGCATAAGCAGCAATATCCAGCGTCCTTTGTTGATTTTTGATCACGTATGGACAAGTATTGCATGAAAACATAACCAGAACGCCATTGGCTTTCATGGCATCGGTAATCGAAACCTCTTTACCGGATACATCTTTCATCTTAACATCCTTCATGGGTAAATCTGAACCAATAGCCAGTGATTGTGCTTGGATATTGAGTGCGACAAACGCAAAGAACAGCGAATAGAGCAGCTTTTTCATAATGGTAGTTTTTATAGTGACAAATGATAAACATTACTTGTTCATGTAGGGACAAGTTTTTTTATCAGTGCATTATTAGGAGGTGGTCTGGGTTTTTTCTTTCTGCTTTCGAGCTTCGGCTTCTTTGGTAAGGTACGTGATACTGACATTCAATTCAAAGCCTATGAGTAAAATTAACGAATTGATATAAATCAGTAGCATCATGATCAGAACAGTTCCAATGGATCCGTAAATTTTATTATAACTGGAATTGGCAAACAGACTCACCCAATAGGAAAATACAAGGGTGGTAGCCAGGGTTAGAAAAGTAGCCAATAAAGCGCCTGGGGAGGCTAATTTCCATCTTTTTTGTACTGAGGGGGCATATTTATAGGTACAGGCAATGCCATAAAAAACCAATGCTATAATCACCAACCATCTGGCAGCATTCCAAACCGGGAGCAGGGTTTTTGATTTCAAATCAAATAAACCATTTAAAAGACTGAACAATTGGTCTTGTCCGATTAAAACCAGCGAAGAACCTATCACCAATAAAATCAGAATAGCAGTTAATTGTATGGCTCTCCATCGTTGATAAAAAATGAATCCTTTTTGTTCTTGTATTGACTTGTCAAAAGTGCGTATGATGCCAATCATGGCATTCGATGCATAAAAGATGAGCAATAAGAAACCAAAGGAAAAAATACCCACATGCTTTTTGAGTAGATCATTCATGATATCACTCACAAACTTATACGTGTCTGAATTGATCGTGATGTCTTTAAATAAACTCAGTATTTGTTTATCTACATTAAAGGACTTGGGGAAATAGGGGATGAGCGAAAATAAAAAGATCAATGCTGCGGGTAATGCCATGATCAGATTAAAAGAAATTGCAGCGGCACGCTCATTCAATCCAACCTTATTGATTTGTTTGAAGAAAAACAATACCACATCATACAATGGTAAACCTTGAAACCCCGGAATAATAGTGGTTTTGCTTTTACGAATGACAAAAGCAATGGGCTTCCAACTGATGAGAATACGTTGTAGTTTGATCAAAACGGTATTACTTTTTATTCGCCATGTAAATATCTAACTGCTTTTGATATTCTTTGGCATATTTATCATGTGTTGCATAATTGTTACTGAAATGATGATAGCCACTAAAATCACTTTTTGCAACAAAGAATAAATAATCTGTTTCCGGAGCTTCCAGCACTATGTCAATGGTTTTGGGTGAGGGCGTACAGATAGGACCCGGGGGTAACCCTTTTTTCCGATAGGTATTATAAGGAGAGGGGTTGGATAAGTATTTTTCATAAATACGCGTAATGGTAAAATCTTGCATGGCGTATTTGATGGTTGGACAAGCTTGTAAGGGCATTCCTTTTTCTAATCGGTTCAGGTACACACTGGCAATTTTGTATTTGTCGGTATCAAAGTTGGTTTCTTCTTCTACAATAGAAGCCAGTGTATAAGCTTCGTTTCTTGATAATCCTTTCGCTGTGGCTTTACTCAATCGATTATTCTTTTCCCAAAAAACATCGCTGTTGTCTTTTAGTTTTTTTAGGATTTTAACCAATGGGGTATTCCAATAGAATATATATGTATCTGGAATGATGGTGGTAAATAACTGTGTGGTATCTGTACCTAATTGTTGTAATGAATCATTGGATTGCAAAAAATGCATCACTGTTGTTGAGTCCGTATTGAACTGTTTGCCAATCAGTTTTGCCAGATCGGCTTTGGTGCGTAGTTTATTGATCACCAATTTTAACTCTGCTTGTTTTCCATTGCGTAACATCCGTGCTATTGAAAAGGCAGATTGCCCTTTTTTTACCTCATATTTCCCCGGTTTTATTTTTGGCCAAATGGTGCTAACAGTACCCAACATCGATAATCCCAACGTTTGTGATACAATGCCATTTTCTTTTAAAGTTGTTAATACAGCTGCTTTATCAGTTTGTCCTTGCTCCACAATGAAGTACCGCTGTGCCTCTGAAAAAGAGGTACTACTTCCAAACACCAGCCATGCGGATACACCTGTAACCAGTAGGATGATCAATATGCCCCATCCAATTATTCTTTTCATACCATCAAATTAAACAAAAAACCCTGTCTGTAGAACAGGCAGGGTTTATAACATCTTGAATTTGAATTATTTTTTTCCTGTATCAGGAGTTGCCGTGGTTGTATTGGCAGGGGTAGTAGCAGCCGGAGCAGGGGCACTGGTAGTAGTGTTTACTTTTTGCAACACAGAACTGTCAACAGTTCCACCCCCTTTTAAGAATAAGCTGGATACTAAAGCCAAAACAGCAATGATGCCTGCAAATAACCAGGTACCTTTTTCAAGTACATCTGTGGTTTGTTTTACACCCATGAATTGATTGCTCAAACCACCAACATTGGCAGAAAGACCGCCGCCTTTAGGGTTCTGAATTAATACAACAAAACCAAGCGCTACACAAGCTAACACAATCAGAATCAGAAACAGAATGATCATTTTATATACCTTTTAATTGTTGAATCTTCGCCGCAAAATAAGCGGATTTTTCAGGATTTATGAAACTTAATTTGATATACAGCTGTATGGCTTTGTCTAACTGCCCCTGTTTTTCCAATACTTCCGCCATGGTTTCGGTCACAACTTCCCTCGATTCGTTGGAGTTTTCTGCAATTAGTGCCACAGCCTGCTCCAAATCTGAGCCCGTTCCAAGGTCAGAAGACTCATTGTTTACGTGCTTCATTTGCTTCAGCCAGTCTGTAAACTTGCGCAGTTGGGAGGTCAATTTATCCTGAGGTATCTTGGAAAGATCAATTTTAATGCCTTGTGATGCGAAATAATCGATGGTATGTAACCTTTCCGTTTCAATCTCTAATTGCGCCGCAGCATCTATGGGCTTTTTAAAATCAGCCAACTGTTCTGATAGTAAATCACTCAATTTGGCGTCCGGCAAAGGCAATTCATCCACGGGCTCCTCATATTCTTCTTCGGTTTCATCTACTTCGGGTGGATTATCAGGAACTTTTCTTGGGTCGATAGACTTGATGATATCTCTCACATCATCCATAGTGGGGATATCAATGGTCTTGGTACTATGTACAGTGGTCTTATCATTCACAGGAGTCTCAGGCATACCCACTTCCTCTGTTACAATAGAAGCTTGCAATAAATAGGATGTCCAAAGCGGATTGTCGGTGAATAAAAGAGATTTTCCCGAGGTTTTCTCATCATTCAAAACAATGCCTTCAGTCTCACATTTTGCATGGTACAACAATGTCGCAGGTGCAAAATAGGGATAGGTTTGAACCAATGATTCCAATTGATCAATGGGTACCGTTTGAAGCGTTGATTGTCCGGTCAGGTGTAATAAGGCTCTATCCCGTATGGATTTCATAGCGATAAATGTACTAATTGATTACCAGTCTGAAAAAATACGGTTAAAAATCTCATCTACCATATTCCTGACCACTTCATCCAATAATTGAGCTTCCGCTGTATTAAAGGCAAGATTCGCACTATAATCAAAACTCCGACTTACCACAAAGTCTTTGGTCTCGTTATCGATATTTTTTCTGAGTTGGATATTAATCGATACCGTCAAACGGTTGGTACTTGCTTGCCTGCCGCTAACCCCCACAGTTTGCGTACCATCATAAGTAGTAATAGCACCTGATATGATATAGTCGGCATCATCGCTATTAACACGGGTTAATTTGGTTTGGTTGGTGATCTTTTGTTGCAGTTTGTCATTTAGTTTTGGACTTAACTGCGGATTGATATATCGCGCTTTGTTTTCTATAAAACCTAGTTTGATGGTTTTATAGCGCGGGTCAATCGTGGCATCATTGAAGCTATACTTTACTTTGCATGCCGCAAAGCAAAGAATCATCAAGATCAGCAAAGTACTAAAACAATATTTATACAAGTTAGACTTCATAGTATCAAATTATTCTTCAATATCGTATTCCTTTAGTTTACGGTACAATGTTCTTTCACTAATACCCAAATCCAGAGAAGCATCACGTCTTTTCCCTTTATGTTTTTTCAAAGCCTTTAAGATCAATTCTTTTTCCTTATCCATGATATTCAACGATTCCTCTACTTCTTCATGATGCTGAATATCATCTTCATGCAAGATCACCGGTTGTGAACCTACGTTTCCCGGTAATACTGCAGCGTGAGCCGGAGTAGGATTACTCAGAACAGGGGAGAGCTCTCCATTGGTATGAAAATCCTGCATCAGTGAATCTCTCGTGTAATTGGCTGCATTCCCGGCTAAAGATGGATTTTGCAGTATTTCGAGAAACATCTTTTTCAGCTCGGTTACATCCTTCTTCATATCAAAGAAGAGTTTGTACAGGATTTCACGTTCATTCGCAAACTCTCCGGAAGTACCGGTAGCTTGTCCGGCCAATACCGGCATTCTTCTTTGTTTACTTTGATCCGGAAGAAACTGTTGTAAAGTGGCAGCTGAAATATTGTTTGTTTGACTCAATACAGATATCTGCTCTGCAATATTCTTCAATTCACGTACGTTACCTTGCCAAGGATGGTTAATTAACAGGTTTTTAGCGTCATCATCCAACTGTATGGGCTGTGTTTTATAACGCTCAGCAAAATCCACCGCAAATTTTCGAAATAACAGTAAGACATCCTCTTTTCGATCACGTAATGCCGGAACCCGAATAGGTACAGTGCTTAAACGATAATACAAGTCTTCGCGGAATCTTCCTTTTTGTGTAAACTCCAGCAATTCTCTGTTGGTGGCTGCAATCACTCGAACATCCGTCTTTTGCACTTTGGAAGAACCGACACGAATAAATTCACCTGTCTCCAATACACGCAACAGTCTGGCTTGTGTACCCAGTGGCATTTCACCAATCTCGTCTAAGAAAATGGTGCCGCCGCTTACCGTTTCAAAATAGCCTTTCCGACTATCCACAGCTCCTGTAAATGCACCTTTCTCATGTCCAAATAATTCTGAATCGATAGTACCTTCAGGGATAGCACCGCAGTTCACCGCAATAAAAGGATTATGCTTGCGCGATGATAAAGAATGGATGATCTGTGAAAACACTTCTTTACCAACACCACTTTCTCCTACAATCAAAACGGTTAGATCAGTAGCTGCTACTTGTACAGCCGTATTGAGTGCATGATTCAGCGATGGGGAATTGCCGATAATGCCAAACCTGTTTTTTATACTTTGAAGATCCATAGATTTAATTTGTTGATCTCTGATGTCAGATGTCTGATGTAGAGATCCTTTTATTTATTCATCACTTGTTTTCGCGCTCATCATTCATGATTCAATTTATTGATCTCTGATGTCGGATGTCTAATGTAGAAAATCGTTTTATTGATTTTTAACGCATGCAACATTCATATTCATCATTACAATTCTCTTTCTCCTCGCAACGTTGTCTTTGTGCAATCGGTCACTTTCACCATTACATAACTTCCCTTCAGTTGTTCATTCATATCTTTTTTTGGGAAAACAATCACTTTATTCTGACTGTTTCTGCCCATCCAATCAGCATCACTTTTACGACTGTTTCCTTCTACCAACACTTTGAATGTTTTTCCTAAATCTTTCAAGTTACTCTGACGTGATAACTCTCCCTGTAAGTCTACAATCTCCTGCAATCTTCTCTTTTTCACTTCTTCAGGTATATCATCTTCATATCTCCTTGCTGCTAGTGTCCCGGGTCTTTCGCTGTAGAAGAACATATAGCTCATGTCATATCCGCTGTATTGCATGATGCTGAGTGTCTCTTGATGATCTTCCTCTGTCTCAGTACAAAAACCTGCGATGATATCTGAACTGATACCACAGTCGGGGAGTAGTTCTTTGATACGATCCACTTTCGCCATATACCATTCGCGGGTATACGTACGATTCATCAATTGTAACATTCTTGAACTACCACTTTGAACCGGCAAGTGAATGTATTTACAGATGTTCTCGTATTTCGCCATGGTCAACAATACCTCATCAGTAATATCTTTCGGATGTGAAGTGCTGAATCTTATCCTCAAATCCGGACTGATCAATGCTACTTTTTCAAGCAATGCGGCAAATGTTACGGTTTCATCTTTTTGTTCATCTATCCAATAATAACTGTCTACATTTTGTCCAAGTAGCGTTACTTCCTTATATCCTTTATCACACAAATCTTTTACTTCTTGTATAATGGAATGAGCATCCCGGCTTCTTTCACGACCTCTGGTAAAAGGAACCACGCAGAAACTGCACATATTATTACATCCACGCATGATCGATACAAAAGCACTGATACCATTGGTGTCTAAACGAATGGGAGCAATATCACCATAGGTTTCATCCCTGCTCAATAATACATTCACCGCTTTTTGTCCGGACTCCGCTTCTTCAATCAGCGCCGGCAAACTTCTATAAGCATCCGGCCCAACAACAATATCTACCAGTTTTTCTTGCTCAAGTAATTGTGCTTTTAATCGCTCCGCCATACAACCTAACATACCAATCAACATTCCAGGAGTACGTTCTTTGAGTTTACGGAACTCGGTTAATCTTTTACGAACGGTTTGTTCTGCTTTTTCACGAATGGAACAGGTGTTCAATAAAATCAATTGGGCTTCTTCCAGGTTTCGGGTAGCGCCAAAACCGGCACCGTTCAAAATAGAGGCCACCACTTCACTATCCGCAAAATTCATAGCACACCCGTAGCTCTCGATATAAAAGTGTTTTTTATACTGATTGGGGTCGTTTTCAAACGGCTGAAATGCTTCTCCCTGTCGGGCTTCATCATGCACTTTATCTGTAGTAAGCATTGTGTTCATGCGATTTTCAAAATAGTTAGAGTGCAAAATTAACAAAATTGTCTTGTTTTTGTGTCAGTTTGACAGGTTTTAGGCGTTGAAAATTCTGTTAATCAATTAGTTTTGCAACGCAAATCCCCCGGTCACATGAAGAAATGGATGTTTTGTATGCTGATGCTTTCTTGTTCATCAGCGGTTTTTTCTCAGGATATCGTAGTTAACAAGCTTCGCAGTGAAACTTCTCGAACCATTAAAAAAGAAGCGGATACCAGTACATGGGTATGGAAAAAGGGTGGTTTGATCAGTGCGAACCTTGCACAAGGCTCTTTGAGTAATTGGGCTGCAGGGGGTGATAATTTTTCATTGGCAGTCAGTTCTTACTTCAACTTCTTTTATTTCTATCGAAAAGATCGTCATAGCTGGGATAATAACTTTGATATGAACCTCGGCTATGTACAAACCACAAGTTTGGGTGGAAGAAAAAACGATGACCGCTTCGATTTTCTCAGCAAGTATGGTTATAAGATGGATAGTACCGGAAAAATATTTTTATCCAGCCTATTCAATTTCCGTTCTCAATGGTTTGATGGTTATACTTTTTCAGGTGGAGTGCCTAGTTTTTCTTCGTCATTTTTATCACCGGCATATATCATTCTTTCAGTGGGATTTGATTACAAATCCTCTGATAAACTTTCGGTCTTCGTTTCGCCGCTGACATCCAGGTGGACGATCGTTGCCAATAATAAATTATCGACTTTAGGAAAGTATGGCGTACCTGCGGGAAAAACATCTATCAATGAGATAGGTACTTTTGCTACCGTCAATTACAACAATACCATTGCAAAAAATGTGACGTATAAAGGGAGATTGGATATGTTCTCCAACTATAACAATAGCGCCCAGAATATTGATTTCTTCATGACCAATCTATTTTCTTTCAAAATCAATAAATTTTTCTCCGCAACTTATAGCCTTGATTTGATTTATGATGATGATGTTCGTTTATTTGGCCCGAACAAAACATCACCCGGATTACAAACCAAAAGCCTGATAGGCATCGGCTTTTTACGACCTTTGAATGTGAAAAAAGGGTAGAGGGAAATGTAGGATGTCTGATCTCTGATGTCAGATGACGGATATGTGATTTTGCAATAAAAACAAATCCGACATCCGACATTACTTAGCGACGACTTTCAACAAATGTTTAATCTTATTAGCCTTGTGTGTTAGGTCTTGGTAGTCTTTGTGCATGATGGTGACATGTCCCATTTTCCTTCCGGGTTTGGTTTGTTTTTTCCCGTAGAGATGTACAAAGACATTATCCATTTTTAAAACTTCATTCAGGTTATCATATACGGCGTCGCCTGAATGTCCTTCTGCTCCCAGTAAATTCACAATAGCGGAAGGAAGAATGGCGTCTGTATTGCCTAAAGGGTAGCCCAACATAATACGCCATAACATATCATATTGACTAGAATAATTGGCTTCGATGGTGTGGTGTCCACTGTTATGCACACGAGGTGCTGTTTCGTTTACCAAGACTTCTTCGTTCTTATCTACAAAAAGCTCAACGGCAAACAATCCCGGACTATTCAATGCTTTCACAACACGTAATGCAATGGCTTCTGCTTTCCAAAATACTTTTTCCGGAAGTGCAGCCGGACTCAATTGATAATCCAACAAATTCAAAACAGGGTCGAATACCATTTCAGCAGGAGGATATAAGGCTGTTTCTCCCTTTTCATTCATAGCTACGATCATGGCGATTTCTTTATGAATGGGTACCATTTTCTCTAATACCGCAGGAGCATCAAACCCTTTTTCGATGTCCTTCTCATCTTGAATGATCTGAACGCCCTTGCCATCATATCCACCTTGTCCAATTTTATGCACTGCAGGCAACAATGCTGTATGGTTGTTCAAATCGCTAAGATTTGCTGTTACCACAAATGCAGATGTTGGAATATCATTCGCTTCATAAAACTGCTTTTGCAGGATCTTGTTCTTGATGGTTCTGATAGCGGAAGGTTTAGGATAAACTTTTACACCTTCAGATTCCAGTTTTTCCAGTGCATCTACATTTACAGACTCAATTTCAATGGTAAGCACATCAAGTCCTTTCCCAAATGCGTATACGGCATCAAAATCATTGATATCGCCCTGAACGAAATGGTGGCATAGATGTGCAGCCGGACAATTGGGATCATTTTCCATTACCCATGTTTCCACTGTATAATTGGCTGCTGCCTGTAATAACATACGGCCTAACTGACCGCCTCCAAGAATTCCTGCTTTCATGGGTGCGAAGATACGAGGGTACTAGGTGCTAGGTGCTAGGTACTAGGTTGTTTTTTGGAAAAACAAAGTACAACCCTAAACCTTGTACCCACCACCTATGCCTAAAATCCTTAATTTTGAACCGTGCTTCCGGACTATCCTCATAAAATCTTTGGCGATAAGCGTAGTTGCTATTGTTTGCTGATGGAAGCATTGGCCATGGATGCCTGTTAATATGCTTAACTAAGCAGTTCATTTTCTTTTTTCATTCATCTTTTAAACATATTGTATGGAATCGATTGCTACTTCTACGGTACAGTCTACTACTGTTGATTTTTTACCCTTGTTGGGAACTGATTATGTTGAATTTTATGTAGGCAATGCCAAGCAGGCAGCACATTTTTATAAAACCGCTTTTGGCTTTCAAAGTTTGGCTTATGCGGGTCCGGAGACCGGTGTAAAAGACAGGGCCAGTTATGCAGTTAGACAAAACAAACTAACTTTTGTATTCACCACTGCATTACGAACCGATAATCCCATCGCTGATCATGTATACAAACATGGTGATGGCGTGAAAGTATTGGCTTTGAAAGTAAAAGATGCTACCGATGCATGGAAGCAAACCACGGAACGAGGCGGTAAAAGTTATATGAAGCCACAACGTTTAACAGATGAATTTGGAGAAGTGGTGATCAGCGGTATTCATACATATGGAGATACCGTACATCTCTTTATTGAAAGAGAAAACTATAGCGGTGCATTTTTACCGGGATATAGAAAATGGGAGAGTCATTATAATCCAACCGACACAGGTTTATTGTATGTAGATCATTGCGTAGGAAATGTGGGATGGAATCAAATGAACCCATGGGTTAAGTTTTATGAAGATGTTATGGGTTTTAAAAACATCCTCAGTTTTGATGATAATGATATATCTACAGAGTATTCTGCTTTGATGAGTAAAGTGATGAGTAATGGAAATGGATTTGTCAAATTCCCTATCAATGAACCTGCTGAAGGAAAGAAAAAATCTCAAGTAGAAGAGTATCTTGATTTTTATAATGGGGAAGGGTGTCAGCATGTGGCATTGGCAACCAATGATATTGTAAAAACGGTTACCGATCTTCAAAACAGAGGGGTTGAATTTTTGAAAGTGCCTACTACATATTATGATGATTTGTTGGACAGGGTAGGACATATCGATGAAGACCTGAATCCTTTACGAGAGTTAGGAATACTGGTGGATCGAGATGATGAGGGTTATTTATTACAAATTTTCACCAAGCCGGTAGAAGACAGACCCACACTTTTCTTTGAAATTATCCAGCGAAAAGGAGCTAAGAGTTTTGGAAAGGGTAATTTTAAAGCGCTTTTTGAAGCCATTGAAAGAGAGCAGTCTGATAGAGGAAATTTATAATAAGAAGGCATATTTTAAACCGGAGTCTCTTAAAGGCTCCGGTCTTTTTATACAATAATCCTAACTTACCAACGTTTCAATTTAACAGTCGTTTGAGTTGTACCTTATTGACCATTTAGTATTTTGCAATCATGAAACGCCCCCTGTTTTTATTCTCAATATTGTTGACCACGTTATCCATGTATGGACAGTCGGGTTTTATTGAAAATCAGCGTGTATTTCCACGGGTTGCGCAAGCCATTCGTTCAAAAGAGGATAGTCTAAAGAAACAATTCGCTTCAGCCAAACTTCAATGGCCGGCAAAAGATGTTTATATCAGGAGTTTCAAGTATGATAGTCAATTAGAAGTGTGGGTAAGAAATACTTCAGCAGAACCGTATAAACTATTCAAAACCTATAAGATATGCGCTTTGTCGGGTAGCTTAGGTCCGAAAAGAATGGAAGGTGATTACCAGGTGCCTGAGGGGTTTTATTATATCAATGAATTCAATCCGAAAAGTATGTATCACTTGTCATTGGGATTGAATTACCCCAATGCATCCGATATGCTCCTGAGTGATTCCATTAAACCCGGTAGTGATATTTATATCCATGGTAGTTGCATCACAGTAGGTTGTATTCCCATCCAGAACGATCAAATAGAAGAATTATATGTATTGGCATCTCATGCCCGGAATCAAGGGCAGGATTTTATTCCGGTACATATCTACCCTGTACGTTTCAGTAATAACAGAAGTCAGGAGTACCTCGAACGAAACAGCAAAGAAGACAAAGAATACCAAAAGTTCTCTACCCGTCTCAAAGAGGTATACGACTACTTCGAAGAAAATAAAAAGCTTCCGCTGATATCGGTGAATAGAAAAGGAGAGTATGTGATACTGTGATAGCGAATGGCTGATAGGATATGGTTGATGGCAAATCGCAGATGTCAGATTTTTTAAAAAAATACTCGCAACACAATAAGAATCTTGTAATTCGAGTTCTTCCCTAGCACCTAGCACCTAGCACCTAGCACCTAGCACCCCTTCCATCTCTTCTTCACCACATCATACAACTGCATTGCATCCGGAGTGAGTTTAAAGAGGAATACACCGGCAATCATGATGGAGGAAAAAACGATTACATTGCAAATGATCTGCATCCAACCCCCAAGGCTACTAAAAGCTTGTTGGCAAATAAAATAGGCTGCTACTGCCAAGATCAAGGAATATAATGTCTTCATGGAAAATGGCTGCATATTGAATTTGCGTCGCAGAAATTCATAGCGAATAAAATTATAGGTGGCATACGCGATCAATTCTGCATAGGCAGACCCTATAATACCGTAATTTTTGATCATGAAATAAGTGAGTGGTAAACGAAGACCAATCAATACTACTCCGCTTATGAAATCGAATCTCCAGTGAGTCGATGTATTAATGACCATGGCATTCAAGCCGGTACCTGCATCAATGATTCTTACAAGACCCAAAATAAAAATAACATTCAAGCCACTGAGGTAATCATCTTGAATATTTAGCACTTTGATACCCTCCTCTGCATTGAGCCATATATTTCCGAAAAGAAATAATGCCATCAATAAGAGGTTGATACAGGATCTGGAATAAATGCGATGAATTTCCGGATAATTTTTATCCTTCCATGCTCTGGAAAGAAAACTGGATGAAACTGCCTGAATACTTCTTTGTGGTACTTGAATAACGTTCGCGGTAAACTGAGCAAAGACAAAAATACCCACTGCTGTGAGACCCTGAAAGCCGGCAATGATAAAGCTATCGATTGTGGCTGCTACAGAAGCAATCAAAGTACCACCATAGATCAATACCTGCATGGAAAGAATCTTCTTCCAAAACTTTCGAGTTACCCTGCTGATCTTAAAGTGAAAGTGCAAATGACCACTTCGTAGCAAATAAACAAACAGGAATAAAAAAATGACCAGGTATTGAAATGCAAATAAGTAAATAAAAGTGCTAAAGCTGATCCATTTGAAATAAAACAACCCAATCAGAATACTGGTAAGAACACGTAGTATCGTTTCTTTTAAAAAATTAGATACCACCGACAATTGTAAAGCCCAACTAAATCCTTCAATAACAGAAAAAAACAGCATCCCCATGGCGAAAGGGAACATCCAATAATAATAATCAAGAATCAGTGGTGATTTTTCTTGATACTTTTCAACAAAAAATGGCTGAAAAACAAAGCCACTGACCAATACAATAATAAATCCAATGATAGAAGCCAACATGGCCCAACTCATGAGGTCAATTTTCCTGGGTTCTAGGTTGTCTTTGTAGTACGGATAAAACTTATAGATGACAGGTATAACACCCATGGCTCCAAATGCCATCATATTTTGTGCGAAATCAAAAAAGATACGTGTTAGACCAAATTGCTCAGGTGTAAAAGAGCCATTTTTGGTATAGAAATAATGATTCACAAACCCAATAGCAAAACCAACATACACCAATAAACTAGAAATGATGGTTTGTTTACGAATACTTCCCATGGGTCTGTTGATAGATTCCTGTAAAAATAAGGTGCAGAAAACTAGTTTACACAGATTTTGCCGGAGTGGCTGCTAAATAAAAGCAAAAAAGAGAAGCCACAGACTCGTCCGCCTCAGGCGGATGAATCTGTGGCTTTTATAATAAGACTTAAGTTATTGTTTTTTCAATTTGTCTTTGAACACTTTCTCAAACTTTTCCAATTTAGGTCTGATCACAAATCGGCAATATCCCTGATTAGGGTTGTCGTTGTAATAGTTTTGATGATAGTTCTCAGCCAAGTAAAAGTTCTTGAAAGGCTCAATGGTCGTAACAATTGGCTTATCCCATGCACCGCTTTTATCTAACAATGCTTTGTATTGCTCTGCTTTTTGCTTTTGTGTTTCATTGTGATAATACACTACACTTCTGTATTGCGGTCCAATATCATTTCCTTGTTGATTAGGCGTTGTGGGATCATGTGTTTTCCAGAAAACCTCTAAAAGTTCATCATAAGTAATTTTGGAAGGATCGTATACAATTCTAGCCAATTCCACATGTCCAGTATTTTTATCACACACCTGTTCATAAGTTGGATTTTCCACAAAACCACCTCCATATCCACTCACTACTTCCAATACGCCATCCAATCTTTGGAAAAAAGCTTCTGTACACCAAAAACATCCTTCTCCAAATGTGGCAGTATCCGTAACAATACCACTGTAACTCACTTTTGTATTCATATTTGTCGCTTTTTTTGATGGCTGCTGAGCGCAGGAGGCAAAACCAATTGCCCACATCATGATACTAAAAATAAAACGCATTTTATCCTTTTTTATAAAATTAGATATTCTCATACTAACAAATAGACAGGATGAATGTTGTATCCTTACAAAAGAGGTGTTAATCTGTGATTTTTTGATCTGTGATTTCTTGATTTAGAGAGCTTATGGTGAAAAGCTTATGGCTAATTGAAAAAATCACAAAATCAAAGATCAAAAAATCGAAGATCGAAGATCAAAGATCGCCTTTACCTTTGCGCCTTAATCCTAGCACAGCATTATGCGTTTGTATCCTGAAACGGCTTTGACTCAATTGGAATTTGATAAAGTCAGGACTTTATTGGAAAGTCACTGTAAGACCCTACATGCACGTGAAAAAGCCGCTCATTTAAGGATCCATACGCGCATAGAATATATCCGGCTGGAATTACATCAAACATTCGAGTTTAAATCCATCCTTCAACAGGCACAGTATTTCCCGAACGACTTTACCCTCCCTTTACAACAGGAACTTCGATTATTAGCTATTCCGGGGGCATTGATTACCGGTGAACAATGGTTGCAGATCAGAAAATTATCTGAGAATACAGCCAATATTTTTCGCTGGTTTGATACAGAAAGAAGACAGGCTTTCCCTGCCATGGCACAAGTGATCAAAGATGTGTATTATGAAAAAATGATCATTGAAATGATCGATGAGATCATAGATGAACAGGGAAATGTGAAGGACAATGCTTCTCCTGATCTCCAGAAAATCAGAATGAACCTATATCGGAAAAGAAATGAGCTGAGAAGGATGTTTGAAAAAGTAATTGCGAAATTGGCAAAAGCCGGATACACTGCTGATATTGATGAAAGTTTTAGTAATGGCAGAAGGGTAGTGGCCGTTTTTTCTGAACATAAAAGGCAAGTCAAAGGAATCTTACACGGCGAAAGTGACAGCAGAAAGACTTCATTTATTGAGCCCGAAGAAACCATCGATCTAAATAACACTGTTTTTGCTTTAGAGCATGATGAGTTAAAAGAAGTACAACGGATACTCAGACAGTTAACTGCCCGCTTATCTGAGTATGCGCCACTGCTTTCTCAATATCTATCGATATCAGGTGAATATGATTTCATCCGAGCTAAAGCCAAACTGGCGATTGATATGAACGGACAGTTGCCGGAACTATCAGACAAAGCCCATGTTCATTTGATCAATGCCTATCATCCATTGCTATTATTGTACAACAAAGCTGCCAATAAGCCTACTATACCTGTATCACTAACATTGGATGAACAAAATCGTATTCTGGTGATCAGTGGTCCGAATGCAGGTGGGAAGACCGTTACCATGAAAACCATTGGTTTGAACCAGCTTTTATTACAAAGTGGATTACTGGTACCTGTGAGTCCGGATTCGCAGATGGGTATTTTTAAACAATTGTTCATTCATATTGGCGATACCCAAAATCTGGAATTCGAACTAAGTACTTATAGCAGTCATTTACTGCACATGAAGTCATTTATTGAATCGGCTAATGGAAAGACTTTATTTTTTATTGATGAATTGGGTAGTGGTAGTGACCCAAATTTAGGCGGAGCTTTTGCAGAAGTGATCATGGAAGAGTTGGCACGCAAACATTCATTTGGTGTAGTAACAACGCACTATTTGAATTTAAAAGTGATGGCCAATCATACCAAAGGTATCATCAACGGAGCTATGCAGTTTGATGAAGTGAATCTTCAGCCCATGTATAAACTAATCGTGGGTAAGCCCGGTAGCTCCTATACGTTTGCGATTGCTGAACGAATTGGTTTACCACAACATCTTATCAATAGAGCGCGTAAACTGGTAGAAGAAGATCATTTTAAACTTGATAGACTATTAAATAGGACTGAGCAAGACCTGCAGCAATTGGAGCAGGAAAAAAAGCAATTGCATAAACTGCTGCGTGAAAATGATCGCTTGAAAAAAGAAATGGAAGTGGTGATGGATAAAGAGCGTCACCGTCAGCAAGTGGAATTATTAAAACAACAGAATCGAATAACAGAAGATCGTTTGGCTTATCTGAAAGATATGGAGCGTAAGTTGAAGCAGATTGTATTGGATTGGAAAAAATCTGAAAATAAGCAGGACGTCATCAAAAACTTACAAAACCTGTTATTCAAGCAAAAGGAAACGATTGTTGTCAATAAACTTGCCAAAAAAGTGGATCAAAAATACAAAGAGCTCAATCAGCAGATTGTCATTGGTTCATTGGTAAAATTGAAAAAGAACTACCAAGTAGGGGAGGTAAAAGAGATCAGAGGAAAAAAAGCCATTGTACAGATTGGTTTACTTCCAATGCATGTAGATTTATTAGACCTAATTGCAGTAGAAAAAGTTGCCGAACCGGAATCTAAATAGTGAGGAGTGAGTAGTCAATAGTGAGCAAAAATAAATCTCACTATTGACTATCGACTACTCACTATCCTTTCTTATACACTGCTTTGGTACTCATTTCCCCTTGAGGTGTATTGATAGAAGAATATTGTGTCAGTGTTTTTCCATCGTTGCTGATTTCCCATTTTTCATTACCTGTCAGTTCTAGGCTTTGTCCTTGGAATTCCAACATCAATTTGACATCAATTTTAAAACGTTGCTCACCATCCCAATTTAAGGTTGAGATTTTTTTACTGTTCATGAGCCCCGTGTTTTGAGATTCTTTACCCACTAAATGTGTTTCAGTAATTTCATAATTACTACCATCAAAACCGGAACCGCTTACCGTCATTTTAATGACTTCATCAGACTGTTCTATTACAACCTTACTGTAAGCACCTCTTGCTCCAAATTGTCCGAGTTCACTGGCACTTTCATCTAAATTCCAAGTACCTGAAAAATTAGCGGCTTTATAGGAAAAAGAGAATAGCAGGGAAAGGCTTAAAAAAGCAGTTGCGTACAGGAAAAATTTTCGAGTCATAATGGTAAGTTTTGAATAAATATAATAAAATAAGATGTTATGTGATATTAACATTTGTCTATCACATTCATTCACTACTTAGCCATTAATAAAAAAAAGCCCACTGTAGATAAAACTATGGTGGGCCTAGGCGGAGAGAGAGGGATTCGAACCCCCGGACCTTTGACAGTCAACGGTTTTTCTAAAGGATCCTGCGGGCAAGACTGCCGCAATCGACCTTAAATAATATTTTTCGATTTTAAATACACTTTTCCTGCTGCCGATTTAAACAACAACTCCCTTCGATATGCTTCTGATTTGGTTTGAAATACTTCATAATAATGAAGCTCAAAAGGCCTCCTTGACTTCGTACTTCTCACTTTTCCGGCATTATGCGTTTGAAGTCTTTTTTCTAAAGCTGAAGAATGACCATAGTAATATCCTCCATCTGATAAACTAATTAATATATATGTATAGTAGGGCATTGATTAAAATAAAAAAGGCTTAAGTGTTAAACACTTAAACCTTTCTGCGGAGAGAGAGGGATTCGAACCCCCGGACCTTTGACAGTCAACGGTTTTCAAGACCGCCGCATTCGACCGCTCTGCCATCTCTCCGCGGCAAAAGTAAGGGTTGAAATATTTCTACCAAAAAATATTCGAAATAATACACAAAAAACATTCATTAGTAAGTAGTTAGCAGGGCAGTAACGCTGTGAGTAGCATAAAGTATTTCTTTTTCCTCGGAGCGTATATAATCAAAAGATGTTTCTTGTTGCATCGTCTCTTGAAGCACAAAAGTCCATAGGCTCGTTGGAGGAGGTTATTTATTACACATCTATAGTGTATCAATTACTTGATATTTACTAATTCTTTAGTGAAGAATTGGGCAATAGAATTAATCAATAACTTTCATTTCTATAAGTGGCTCAATATTCCTTGTTAACTAGGACAAGGTTTCCAAAAAACTGTTTTTGATGATGATAGCTAAAGGAGTATGGGGAGCCTAAGAAGTGTTCGTTTTATAATAGATAACTATATGCAGATTTTCCTTGTACTTCTCCTAATTATTATCGGCCTAACCGTACTGACATCTGTATGTAAAATATCTCCATTCATTTCATTTTTGATCATTGCTGTTGGAGCCGGGTTGCTTTTTGGGATGCCTTTACTAAGCATCGCAAAATCTTTGCAGAAGGGAATTGGAGAGATGTTAGGTTCCATCATTATTACACTAGCTTCAGGAGCCATGATTGGTAAACTGGTTGCCAAAAGTGGTGCAGCCAATGTAATTGCCGAGAAAGTCATTACCATTTGCGGTCGAAAGTACCTGTCTTGGGGCATGATGTTGACCGGACTCATCATTGGCATACCCTTATTTTATAATGTTGGATTCGTATTGGTGATACCCATTATATTCAGCTTGGTATATCAATATAAGCTTCCGGTTATACAGGTTGCTATCCCGATTCTAGCGGCACTTTCGGTAGCTCATAGTTTGTTACCCCCGCATCCATCTCCGGCTGCTTTAATCGGCATTTTTAATGCCAGCATCTCAAAAACATTTTTTTACGGAATGATAGCTGCTATTCCGGCAGTGGTTTTAGCTGGTCCTGTTTTTTCTCGTTTTTTATCACGAATCAAACCGATATCAACGCAATTATATGCTCAAGAAACCACACAGGTAGAAAATCCACCATCATTAGGTATCAGCATTCTGTCTGCCTTAATGCCTATCTTTTTATTACTCATAACTATTTTGATATCGATCATCTTCAAGGGTAATACTACAGTTGAAAAAATGTATGATTTCATCCATGAACCTTCTATTTTGATGTTAGTATCCTTGCTCATTGTAACCTTACTCTTAGGCAAAAGACAGGGCATGTCTATACAGCATGTGATGACTACCTATGATCAGGGAATCCGGGAAATCGCTACCATCATCTTAATCATAGGGGCTTCCGGTGGATTGAAACAAATATTAATAGACAGTCAAGTAAGCAATGAAATAGCTCTTGCCTTACAAGCTATCCAAATACACCCGCTAATTCTAGCCTGGCTTGTTGCAGCTACGATTCGATTATTACTTGGATCAGCAACCGTTGCCGGTCTTACCGCAGCAGGAATTATTGCACCGGTAATATCAGATTTAAATGTTGACCCCAATTTGATCATTTTAGCGATCGGTTCCGGTAGTATTTTTTGTTCTCATGTCAATGATACCGGCTTCTGGATGTTCAAAGAGTACTTTAATGTTTCTGTAAAAGATACTTTTTTATCATGGTCACTGATGGAAACAATCGTTTCAGTGGTGGGATTAATAGGTGTGTTGGTATTGAGTTTATTTGTTTAAGAAGTATGCTGTATGAATCAGAATGGTAAGATTTATTTGCTCATGGGTGTTTCCGGAAGTGGTAAAACCACTATTGGACAATTGCTGGCGAGTCAGTTGCGTATCGATTTTTTTGATGGCGATGATTTTCATTCAGTATCCAACATTGAGAAAATGAAATCGGGGCAACCGCTTGATGATCATGATCGGCATGATTGGTTAAAGAATATCAATACCCTTGCAAGTAAGACCTTAGCCACCAATACATCTGCCGTAATTGCCTGTTCAGCCTTGAAAAAACAATATCGAGAGATTATTTCAGCAAATTTGAAAGAATCTATTATTTGGATTTACTTGCATGGTTCAAAAGAGCTGATTCAACAAAGAATGGCTGCCAGGCAAAATCATTACATGCCTGTTGCGCTTTTACAATCTCAGTTCGATATCCTTGAAATTCCAAATGAAAGCATTAAGATTGATATATCATTAGATCCACAAACTATGGTCAATACAATTCTTCAGGAAACCAATAAGTCTACATTGGGTATTGTAGGATTAGGTGTGATGGGTAAAAGCCTGGCTAGAAATTGGGCTCGTGCCGGAGTCAAACTTTCACTGTACAACCGGTTCGTGAAAGGCGTCGAGGAACAAGTAGCTGAAAAAACCATACAAGCCTATCCTGAGTTAGAGAAAGCTTCCGGTTTTGAGGATTTACAATCTTTTGCACACGCTTTAGCAAAACCACGGATCATTTTCATGATGATCAAGGCAGGAAAAGAAACCGATGTATTCATTGATGAAATTCTACCACATTTAGAGGCAGGTGATATTTTAATAGATGGAGGAAATTCCCATTATGCGGATACCAAAAATCGTATTACCCGTTTGGAAAAACAACAAATACATTTTATTGGCACAGGAGTTTCCGGTGGCGAAAAGGGAGCACTTTACGGACCTAGCATGATGCCTTCCGGTTCATTTGAAGCTTACCAAAAAATAGAACACCTGTTATATTCCATTGCAGCAAAAGATAAAAATGGAAGTCCTTGTGCTGCTTATATTGGACCAGAAGGTTCAGGGCATTTTGTAAAAATGGTTCATAACGGGATAGAATATGCTGAAATGCAGCTGATTGCAGAAACTTATGCTTATCTACGTTATGCACAAGGCTTAGATCCATACCGCATAGCACAAGTATTTGATGAGTGGAATCAAGGCTCATTGCATAGTTATTTACTGGATAGCACTGTTCATATTTTGCAAAAAAAAGAGGGAGATGATTATTTAATTGATTTGATATTGGATGTTGCAGGTAACAAAGGAACCGGAAACTGGGCTACCATTGCTGCTTCTGAATTAGGGATACCTGCGGGTATGATTACCGGAGCTTTGTTTGCAAGATATGTGTCAACGCTCAAGGAATCGGTTCGTAACCTTAGACAAACAATAATCCCTAATAGCAAAACAAGCCAACTAAGTATTGAAACTGTAAAAGCTGCATATACTGCTGCCCGAATCATTAATCATCAGCAAGGTTTTTTAATTATCAGAACTGCATCACTGGAATTCAATTGGAATTTAGATCTCGCTACTATTGCACGTATATGGACCAATGGATGCATTATTAGAAGTACCCTTATGGAAAAAATGATGGTTGCTTTTCACGAACATCAAGATCTATTTGAGTATGAAGAAATCAAACAAGAAATCACGTTATTGAAATCCAAATTGAAAGCATTTTGTATCAGTTCGTTAGAAGTAGACCTACCGATACCTTGTCATACAAGTTCATTAGACTATCTCAATTCACTAAGTGCGATGTATTCAACCGCAAATATTATACAAGCACAAAGGGATTTTTTTGGTGCACATACGTATCAAAAAATGAATGATACATCAGGTGCATTTTATCATACTGAATGGTAATTGATTCAATATAACATGGGACTGACATCTATTCTTCACTATTTTCTACACTTTATAGCGCCCATAATGGTGGCTTATCTCTTTTTTAGGAATCAGTGGTGGAGAGTAGCATTGATTTTTCTCCTGACCATGTTGGTGGATCTAGATCATTTACTGGCCACTCCCATTTTTGATCCATGCCGCTGTAGTATCGGTTTTCATGTATTGCATAGCTGGTATATGATTGCCGTATATGTGCTATTGTTGTTTAGCAGACTGAGAATATTGGGGATTGGTTTGTTAATGCATATGTTGACAGATCAAATTGATTGTTGGATGCAAGGATCCTATTGCGCATAAGCATCAAAGTACATATAACGTCATTTCTTCACAATCGTGTTCAGCGATATAAATAGGGAAGGGGTGTTTTTTAATCATAGAGAACTCACCAAAGACATCCATTTCTTTCAGTGCTTTGTGTAAGAACAATCTTGATTGATACTGATAATAATTCATCAACTCATATCCTAATTGCAATACAGCATGTTCTTCGTCTGCTTCATCAACCAATGTTGCACAATCTGGCCAAACACCTGAGAAATCCGGCCCTTTTGCAAAACCTGTATAGTGTCCCGGTGGAAGCTCGCGATATAAGTATCTGGGTTCAGCTATGATTGGGAAAGTGAGTTCTTGCTTAAAAAAATTGATCCCTGAATCATAATGAAAATACCAATCATAGCCTATTTCCATAGCACCGGATTGTATCATTTGTTCTTTTACTTCCGGATCGAACAAGCAAGATCTTAGTTCTTTTTTTAAATAAGCAACACATGTCTGCTCATCCAAAGGGTGGGTATCAATAAAATGCATGTAAGGATTAACGGCAGTAATATCAGCAGCTTTATCGCCAATTTCTTCTTCGATATTACCACCACCTAGATCTACAAATTCACCTCTGCGATACATGTCAAGATAATCCGCATATCGTTTAAACAACGGGACAGCCATACGATCCCTGATTTCATAAAACTGTTTCTCTAATTGTTCATACAATATCTCGTTCAGCGAATCCTTATTCATCCCAACTTATTTTTCCGATAAAAAAACTTCTGCCATCATACATCTGGCACTACCACCACCATTGGTTTCAATCGTTGTAATATCAGAATGTAGAATCGGATTGTAGTGTTCAATACGTTTGATCTGTTCAGCAGTCAGGCTATTATATGCTTGTGATGACATCACGAGAAAACGATCTCCGCTTGTATTTTGAACTTGCAGCATGTTACCTGCAAAATGATTCATTTGATCGAAACTGATTTCGATGACCTCCTTTTTTGTATCCTGCAATGTTGCTATGACACTACCCTTCTCGGTTTCATTAGGAATCGAATCCAGACAAATCACTGCAAATCGATCAGCAATACACATCATTACATTGGTATGATAAATGGGGTCACCTTTGCTATCAACTGAGGTAAACGCTACCGGACGAAATCCGGCTTTATTACACCAATCATTCAATACTTGTATATCTGTTCTGGGTGACAAACAAGCATAGGCAATTTTATTTTCTCTGTCTAAGACCATGCTGCCCGTTCCTTCTAAAAAAAGTTGTTGTTGTTCGTAAGCGCTTAGATCTATCGTATTTTCAACACGAAACTTTTCAGCAATCGCAGATAGAACATGAGGCTTACGTTCTAGCCTACGATTGACCGCAAACATGGGGTACAAAAAAATAGTGCCGTCAGTATGAAATGAGATCCAGTTATTAGGAAATACAGAATCAGGAGTATGAGGTTCAGGTGTGTCTTCAACAACAGTTACCTGAACACCCGCATTGCTAAGTACAGAAACAAATCGATCAAATTCAGCCGCGGCTTTTTCACTCACTTGCTGATCTGCCGAAGCTTGTTGAAAACTATTATTCACCGCCGTTTCTGCATTAAAATCAAAACGAACGGGTTTTATCATGAGAAGATTTGAAGTTGTTTGCATGTTGATTAGTTAGCAATGATAGTTATGAAAATGGTTGCCAGTTGCTAGTTGACAATTGACAGGAAAACAGTTGCTCTTCTGTCAACTGTCAACTAAAAACTGTCAACTCAAATACTTTCTCTCCACAAAGGCATACTCATACAATGGAAGCCTCCACGAGCCCTTGATAACTCTGCAGATGGCATTAGTATGAGTGTATCTGTCATGGTTTCAGGATTCAATTCTCCCGATTCTAATTTGGGTAACAAATCTTTTACATGAATGATGTTAAACCCTGCTTTGCGAAAAGCTTCCGTGGTTTTATCATTACGATCATAACCCAAGACCACACCTTCCTTCAGTGCCAGCAAATTGCAGGAATCTGTCCATTGTTCGCGGGCATTGTACGGAAATTCATTATTACCGGAAAAGATAAAACGTACATCATTCTCACAACGAAGATCTGTTAGGCTGATATCTTGTAATAAGTCTTCCAGACTGTCGAAATAAACAGGATTATCCGGACATTTTTTATGAAACTGAGTAATCTTGATTTTTTCATCTTTCTTTACTTGTAGCTCCCTTTCAATCACGTTATCATCTTCATGCTTCACTGCTTTACGCGAAAAGTTACCCAGCATCACCCATACGTCTCTTTTCACTTGCGTGAAGACGGTATCGATATGCATGTAATCTCTTTTCTTAGGTATTCGAACGATCGTTACTTTGTCCATCAAACCCTTTTCAAACATCACATTCGTAATCATAGCAGCAGCTTCTGCAGAAGTTCTTTCGCTGACACCTACCAATAAATGATTATCACTAACCACCATGATATCACCACCTTCTAAAGTTGTTTTGCGATCATCTTCTTCCTCTTCAGGCATCAAAAAACTCTGATTGGAATCTGCCAATTCAATAATATTATTTTGCCACTTCGCAAAAATGGGATGATAGAAGAATATATATTTTGCCAATAAAGCTTCACGTGTACGTGCTTTTTTAGCCGGTTTGTTCAATAAAACATGGTCTTTGATGGTAATTCCAATATCTCTGGTAAAAATGAAATTGGGAATAGGAGCGAAGAGTAGTTTTTTATCAGATGAAGTCCCGGATATAAAAGTTTTAGACAATTCTTTAGCATTGTATGCCAATAGTTCCTGTTGGGTTTGGAAGGTGCAACCTTCAATAGCCGCTACCGATGCTACTAATTTAGATCGGACATCTTCATTTTCAAGAATTTCAGCCAATAACCATTGTAATTCGATGACTTTATCAGATTTATAAAACCCTTCTGAATCGGGTTTAAAAAATGAACGATCATTGCCATCAATCTCTTGTAGTTTGCCTTTGATCTTTACAGGATCTAGGAAGTACAACAACAACTTGGTGTAATAATCGTATTCGTCTTTACGAATCGTATCCAAATGAACAATGTCTTCAAATAACCAGTCTTGTGCTTTTGAGGGCACTACTTTACCCAAACCACTGTCTGGACTGTGCACCAATAAACGTTTTAAAGTACCTATTTCAGAGGTAACATGCAATGTATGTTCCATACTAATATTGTATTAAATAAATAATGGGATAACTATTCCCGATACGATAGCAATTATTAAAATAAAAGGGAGGGGCCTCAGTGATCGGGCATAGAGTTCAGTCCACGATACATCCACGCGAAGTGAGCGGTAAGGAATGTGATAGTAGAGCAATGATGCATATTGCAAAACTAAGGATTTCTTTTGATTGGGTCATTCCCCTTCAAACTACCCTTAGAATCAATGATTTGGAACCGAACAAAGAGCTCTTCACTGTACCATTTTTCTTGTCGGGTCTTCCTCACTACTTCTGCATGTTCTTGTAAGCGATAAGCAAAAGCTTTCATATCTTCTTTTGATTCCCAAATACTGAATGTGGCTTGTTTGATCCAGGGAACTTCACCAATACCTACTGAAGTAATAAAACCCGGAGCGGTACTCATTCTCTGTGCAACAGCATCTACATGTTGCCAAAATCTTGATAATTGACTGATCCGGATGGTGGCCCTGGTCATCACTGCAATGCTACCGCTATAGTCGGTTTGTTTGGGTAAAGCACCAAACACTTCTTTTCCGTCCCATAATCCATGCCCTTCGATTGGACGTAAGATCAACTCCCATTTTTCACAACCAAATAATTGCCACCAGCTGTTTAAAAAACGGGGGGATGGCACATCTTTATCTTGAATGATTTCCAGCACTGCCCACTGCCGCCAGTCGGGTGTTTTATCAAAACTGCCGTTTCTACCACATCCCATCAGCTTCCAAAACAAAATATCTTTTCTCAACCAAAGTGGCAATCGAAACAATGCCATGGATAAAAAACCTGCCCATCCAAACCAAGAAGGGTAACGTACTATGGTGAGTCGGGTAATCATATATTGGCTGCAAGCTGCAAGCTACAAGCCATTGCTGTCCGGTAAAAAGTGAAGAAAAAAAGTAAGGAGGCCATTAAAGCCTCCTTTTTCTGGTTATTTTTA
>NZ_JBHYCW010000036.1:0-28026 GCF_051861365.1 Sediminibacterium sp.
TTTGAAACAAAATTAGATCCACAGGTGGGGGTACTGGATATTGTACCGCAAGATATTGGTCGAGTTCTTTTGAATTTGATCAATAATGCTTTTTATGCTACAGATGAGCGGAAAAAGAAAAGAGAAAATAGTTATGAACCAATGGTGATCGTTGAGACCAAGAAGTTTAAAGACAGTATTAGTATCGCCGTTACAGATAATGGAGCCGGTATGCCGGATGGAATTAAAGAAAAAATCTTTCAACCGTTTTTTACTACTAAGCCAACAGGAAAGGGGACTGGATTAGGTCTAAGCTTGAGCTATGATATTGTAAAAGCCCATGGAGGAAATTTTTCTGTAGAATCAAGACAGGGAGAGTTTACGAGATTTACCATTCTAATACCATTGGCAATATGAGAAGAATAATGATTGGATTTATTGCACTCCTTTTTTTAAATAAAGGATTTACACAGTCTCCCCTAGATTCTTTAAAAAATCTTTTGAATCATACTGCAAGCGATAGTGGTCGTATTACATTGATGCTAGGGCTATCATCAGAATATGCTGCGTTGAATTTTGATAGTGCGTATTATTATGCGAACAAAGCGCTACTGATTTCACAAAAGACAGGTAATAGAAAAGGTATTATCCGTTCACTGGGAGCTATTGCTGCTAGGATAAGAATTACCAATATCGTAAAATCGGTGCAGTTAGAATTAAGAGCTCTCAAGTTGGCAGAAGAAGAAAAAGATAATACCATCATTGCGCCCATTAAAGAGTATTTATCCTCTATTTATCGAATAGATTTAGCTGATACTATAACCGCTGAAAAATTTGCAAGAGAAGCAGTTTTGTTATTTACTCAATTGAAAGATACTGTTAGTCTAATAAGATCCTATACCATGGTGGCTGGAGCACTTACATCATCTTTTGGTAATCTTGATTCAGCCGATTTTTATTTAAACAAGGCAGAAGAGTTTTCAAAAAAGAATAATAATTACTTTCTCGGGCTTATTTATTTATATAAAGCATCTGTCTCAGAAAAAAAACAAAATAAAGCTAAAGCTATCCAGCAACTGCATTTTGTTTTACAAATGTCTTTACGTTATACATGGCATACCGCAGCATATAATCGGTTGGCTCAGCTGTATCAAGAAAAAGAGAGGATTGATTCTGTTATTTATTTCTCTCGTCAGGCTCTTTTACTATCCCTTCAATCAAAAGAATATAAAAGTGTCATCCGATCTTGTGAAACTATTAGTAATTCTTATAAGAGTTTATATAAAGACAGTGCGCTTTACTATGCTAATCTAGCGTCTACATTTAAGGACACTTTGGCAGCTATAAATCAACGTACTGCATTCACAACTTTCTTAGAATTAGATGAAAACCAACGAAATTATGAGCTTTCGCAACTAAAGGCAAAAAATAAAGAGCAAACCCGTCTTATTATAATTGGATCAGCAGTCTTGATGATGGCAATTATTTTATTTTTTTTTATAAAAAATAATAGAAAACACAAAAGAATGAACCTTGTGTTACAAGAACAAAAATTAGAAATTTCAAATTCACTAAAAATTTTACAATCTACACAAGCTCAACTGATACAATCTGAGAAGATGGCTTCATTGGGTGAATTGACAGCAGGTATTGCCCATGAAATACAGAATCCTCTAAACTTTGTTATTAATTTCAGTGAAGTAAGTCAAGAATTAATCGATGAAATGAAAGTTGAGTTGAATAAAGGCAATTATACAGATGCCGAACAAATCGCTGCAGATGTCAAAGACAATTTAAATAAGATCCATCACCACGGTAAAAGGGCAGATGCTATTGTAAAGGGGATGTTACAGCACAGTAGAACCAGCTCCGGTAAAAAAGAACCAACGGATATCAATGCATTATGTGATGAATATCTCCGCTTGGCCTACCATGGATTAAGGGCAAGGGATAAAAGCTTCAATGCAAAATTTGAAACAAAATTAGATCCTCAGGTGGGGGTACTGGATATTGTACCGCAAGATATTGGTCGAGTTCTTTTGAATTTAATTAATAATGCTTTTTATGCCACGGATGAGCGGAAAAAGAAAGGAGAGGCCAACTATGAACCCATTGTAACAATTGAAACCAAGAAGCTGAAAGATATGGTCAGCATTAGTGTGAAAGACAATGGAATGGGTATACCGGAAGTGATTAAAGAAAAAATATTCCAGCCGTTTTTTACTACCAAACCAACTGGTCAAGGAACCGGATTGGGATTGAGTTTGAGCTATGATATAGTGAAAGTGCATGGGGGTGAGTTGAAAGTAGAGACGAAGGAGGGGGAAGGAACAAAGTTTGTTGTTTCACTTAAAATTGTCAATGAATGAAACGTGTCCTATTAATATTTCTTGTTTGTTTTTTGAATTGCTCACTCTTTTCACAAACGATAAAAGATAAAGATAGTCTTTATCATAAACTCGCACAAGCTAAAAATGATTCTGCTAGGGTAAATGCATTATTAGGCTTATGTCAATATTTTCTCTTCAAAAATGCAGATTCTAACTTTTATTATGGTTATAAAGGTTTATCAGAAGCTAGAAAGTTCCACCTGCCTGACCAAGAAGCTTGGTTCTTGTTTTACCTTTCTGTTCAAAATGCTAATATTGGAAATCAAGTCAAAAGATATGAACTTCTTTTAAAGGCGCTCAAGGTAACTAGAGATAATAACCTATCACTTACAAAAGGGCAAATATTGGCGCAGCTTGGAAAATTCTACGCCGATTTTGATATAGCAGCTGCATTTAAGTACGCGTATGAAGCAAAAGATATTTTTATTAAGAATCCGGAATATGACGCTTCGCTGCTTTATACATTTCTTTCAATATTTCATTTAAAGACAAAGCAATTAGATTCGGCTCAATATTATGCAAATATGCTACAGAGTCTTATTAACTCAAGATCACAGACTGCTATGGGCAAGGGTGCACTCAATAGTCAATTTGGAGACATTCAAATGGCCAAGAAAAACTATGATTCTGCTCTTTATTTTTATCGAATTTCATCACGGATAAATACAGGGTATCTCTATAATCTTAGTAAATATTTTAAAGAAATTAAAAATTATGATTCTGCCATTTGGTACGCAGAAGCATCACTAGAGCCGGCTATACGTTTCAAAGAATATCAAGACGTTATTGATATATCTAAGTCTTTATCGGAGCTATACCTTGTCAAAAATAATGCTACAAAGGTAAATCACTATAATAGGCTTACTATAGACTATCAGGATAGTTTAATACTGATCAGGAATGCTGCCACTTTTAAAGCGATTTCTGAATACGATCAAAAAGAAACAGCATATGAAGTAGACCTTGCAGAAACTGCATTGAGAAATAAGATAAAAATTATTGGCTTATTAGTAGGGTTGGTTATTGCTTTGATCATAGGGATCATTATATATAGTAATTACCAAACTCAGAAGAAAGCAAATGATTTGTTGGAACAGCAGAAACTAGAAATAAAACTTGAAAAGGCTAAGTCTGATGAAGCACTGGAAAAATTAAAAACTACCCAATCTCAATTGATACAAGCCGAGAAAATGGCTTCATTAGGAGAATTGACGGCTGGGATAGCACATGAGATTCAAAATCCATTGAACTTCGTCAATAATTTCAGTGAAGTGTGTATTGAATTACTTCAGGAAATGAAAGAGGAACTGGATAAAGGCAATACAGAGGATGCTAAAGATATAGCAACAGATGTGATCCAGAATCTGGATAAAATCACTTACCATGGTAAACGCGCTGATAGTATTGTAAAAGGAATGCTTCAACACAGCAGAAGCGGTACCCGACAAAAAGAACTTACAGATATCAATGAACTCTGTGATGAATATTTACGACTGGCTTATCATGGATTACGCGCAAAAGACAAATCATTCAATGCCAATTTTGAAATGAATGCTGATTCCACGATACCCAAATTGAAACTGGTACAACAAGATATAGGTCGTGTGATTCTCAATTTGATCAGTAATGCTTTTTATGCTGTAAATGAGCGAAAAAAGCAAGCTTCAACAGATTATACTCCTTCAGTTACAGTGAGCACTCGGTCTGAAAAGAATGGTGTGGCTATAATTGTAGAGGATAACGGCGCCGGTATACCAAAATCTGTTCAACAAAAAATATTCCAACCCTTTTTTACCACCAAGCCGGCAGGACAAGGCACCGGCTTAGGATTGAGTTTGAGCTATGATATCATTAAAGCACATGGTGGCAGTATTGATATGGAAAGTAAAGAGGGAGAGGGGACACGTTTTTTCATCTATTTACCAACTTCATAATTACCTGTATTTTTCAACACCCAAAACTAAACCTAATGAAAATCCTTGTTGTAGATGATGAAATAGATGTTCAAGCTTTATTTGAACAACGTTTCAGAAAAGAGATTCGCTCCGGCGAATTTCAATTTGCTTTTGCCTTCTCAGGCGAACAAGCATTGGATTATATGCAACATAACCACCATGAAGCGGTATTGATTTTGTCTGATATCAATATGCCCGGTATGAGCGGTTTGGAATTACTACGGGAAATCAAAGAAAAATACGAAACCCCTCCACCGGTAGTCATGATGCTCACCGCTTATGGTGATCAGGAAAATCATGACCAAGCTATGCGTTTGGGGGCGGATGATTTCCTGACCAAACCTGTTGACTTCAATCTCTTGAAAGACAAACTAAAAACAAAAACATCATGACTAAAATACTTGTGGCCGACGATGAAGCCGATCTGGAATTATTGATCAGGCAAAAGTTCCGACAGAAAATTCGGGAACAACAGTATGATTTTGTTTTCGCTTGTAATGGAAATGATGCTTTAGAAAAATTATCCGCTCATCCCGATATTGATGTGGTACTGTCTGATATCAATATGCCAGAAATGGATGGACTTACCTTATTATCTAAATTAGGTGACGTAGCCCCACTCACAAGAGCTGTAATGGTATCTGCATATGGTGATATGGATAATATCAGGGTGGCGATGAATAAAGGTGCCTTTGATTTTGTTACAAAACCTGTCAACTTTGAAGACCTCGAATTGACTATTCAGAAAACAATTAAGTATGTTAATCAACTAAAAGAAACCCTACAGGCCATTAAAGAGAATAATATCCTTAAAATGTATGTAGATTCTAATGTGTTGAATTTCATGGGAACGAAGGAGTTTGAACATTCACTGCTGGAAAACGAAACTACAGAAGCAACGGTTGCTTTTATTGATATCTGCGGGTTTACCAGTATTAGCGAAAAAGAAACGCCCGATACAGTGGTTCGATTACTAAATAACTATTTTGATCTGATGGTGAAAGAAATCATCGCACAAAACGGCATCATTGATAAGTTTATCGGAGACTGTGTCATGGCTGTATTCAAAGGTAATTTTCATCTCGATCGTGCCATCGATGCCTGTTTGTCCATACGCAATCGAATCAATGCATTACCAGAAGAATATAGTTTTAGTCCGCATGTATCCATTGGAATCAATAGTGGAGAAATGATTTCCGGTAATATTGGGTCAGCCACATTAAAGAGACTGGATTATACTGTCATTGGAGATGTAGTGAATACGGCGCAACGATTACAGACCATAGCCGGAAAAGGGCAAATTTTGATTACTGCAGAATCGTATGAGAAAGTAAAATTATCTTTTCAGTGTCAATCTATAGGCACAAAAAACCTGAAAAACAAAGAGGAAGCTGCAGAGCTTTTCGAAGTACTCAATTGATATTATGAGCATGTTTCAACAATTATATACTGTAGTCATAGATAAGTTAACCCATGGATTACCGGCTTATCTTACCTATCATAATGTTCAACATACCCGTAATGTAGTAGAAGCGGCTACTTATTTAGCCGAACAAGAACATTTATCGGATAAAGACAAACTCCTTGTACAAACTGCGGCATTATTGCATGATACCGGTTTTCTGCAAAGTCATGAAGAGCATGAGATGTTGTCCTGTAAAATAGCGCAGAAACTATTACCGGAATATGGGTTTACGCAAGAAGAAGTAGATCAAATTGGTACCATGATCATGGCTACAAAACTACCCCAATCTGCAGGTGATATGCTCAGTAGAATATTATGTGATGCTGATCTGTATTATTTGGGAACTGATACCTATGATACAATGGCTTCAGCCTTGTATTCAGAAATGAAACGCTTTCATCGCGTAAAAGATGAACGCGAGTGGCTGCTCAAGCAAATTGATTTTTTAAACGATCACAAGTACTATACTGATACAGCTAAAAAAAATATGGAGCAGGGAAAGCAAAATAATAAAGCAGCTTTACAAGAAAAGCTCAACCAAACCATCAACCCCACAAACGAACAAGGATCATTGATGCAAGTTGTTCAAGATGCTATTTTCATGGTTTTGGGTGTATTATTCGCAGGGGTAGCATTGAAGGGCTTTTTAGTGCCCAATCATTTTTTTGATGGAGGTGTTACGGGTATATCTTTATTGGTACACGAAATCTATCATTATAACTTGGCTGTATTGATCATAGTCTTCAATATCCCACTCATGGTAGCCGGTTATTTCTCAGTTGGAAAACGTTTTGCCATCCGTATGTTGGCTGGTGTTTTACTGTTGGGAATATGTCTGGAGTTATTACCTAGCTTTGCATTGACTGCAGACAAATTACTTATTTCAATTTTTGGGGGAGCATTTCTGGGGATTGGAATCGGATTGGTAATGCGTGTTGGTGCAGCTTTGGATGGAATTGAAGTCATTGCCTTATACACACTCAAAAGAACTTCTTTCACGATTACTGAAATCATTTTAGGTATTAATATCCTTATTTTCTCAATAGCAGCTTTTCAATTTGGTATTGAAACAGCACTCTATTCCATACTTACTTATTTTACGGCTACACGTTGTATCGATTATGTGGTAGAAGGCATACAGGCGTATACGGGTGTAACCATTATCTCTTCTAAAAGTGAAGTGATCAAATATCAATTGGTAAATAAACTGGGTAGAGGTATTACCGTATATAAAGGCGAGCGAGGTTTTTTACCGGGTAAATTTGAAGAGAGTGCAGATTGCGACATCATTTTTACAGTGGTTACCAGACTGGAATTAAGAAAACTCAAAAATCTTGTTCACGAAGTAGATCCTAAAGCTTTTGTTTTTGCTAATACAATTAGAGAGACTTCTGGAGGGGTGTTGAAAAGAAAGAATGCGCATTGAAATTAAAAAGTAGAGGGATTTAATCAAATACTAATGTAGCCTAATCTTTCTAAATCAGAGAAGTGCTTAGTTAAATGTGTTCGTCCATATCCAACCGAATCCCATCCGCTTCTAATACATTCTTCATGAATATTGGTTTGCTAGGATGAGAAGAACAACAAACAATACAAAATCAAATACTAGGGTAGCAGTCCAAAGTAATTTTTTTCCAATACCCAAGTTTTGATCATAGTAATACTCTTTCTTTTTTACTTGGTTCACAAAGAAAAAGATTACACCCTGCGTCAAAATTTTTAACCAAAAAATACCCGATAAACTGGCAAAACCATATAGCCAGAATGTTCTTACACAGAAAAGACTAATTAAGACCGAGAAGAAGCAATAGCTTTTATAAAAAGTGCAGAGTGCTTGTATGGTTTTTAAATACCTAAACATGTTATGCTTTTGTAAAATACAAAAGCTTTATGAGGGAATCAATCAAGGGTTCGTTAAATCACCTGCTTCAACTAGCTACTGGCTTAAGCCTGACGCTAGTTGAAGGGGGGTAGGGTTATTGTTCCGTTATCGGTGCGTTATAAGTCCGTTATAAGTCCGTTTCAGGTGCGTTGTACATTCACTACCTATTTGTTATCCTGCAACCTTTTATTCACAGGCTATTCGGTTCTTTCCCCCTAGGGCTAATTAGTTTACTTTATGGCGTTAATTCGTAAATGTTTACCCATTGTATACCCTGAAAATGAAAAAAACCTTACAAGTTGTTGACTTATAAGGTTTCTTAAAAAAGGCTTTGTGAACCGGATTGGATTCGAACCAATGACCTTCCCGACTTTAGTCGGGATGCTCTATCCAATTGAGGTAAAATAAAAAAGCCCCACATATTTGTGAGGCTAGTGAACCGGATTGGATTCGAACCAATGACCTACTGCTTAGAAGGCAGTTGCTCTATCCAGCTGAGCTACCGGTCCAAAATGGACAATATTTTCAATGACCTTCCCGACTAAAGTCGGGATGCTCTATCCAGCTGAGCTACCGGTCCAATTTATATTCAAAACAAGTAGCAGTTGCTTCCGCCTGAGGCGGACTGACTACCGGTCCTTAATCGTCCTGATACTCAGGAATATTAATTTTTCAGAGCCGCAAAATAAAGAAAAAAACATCAGTTCATCAAATCAAATGACTTTCTATTCGGCTTCTCTCAAAACTCCTTACTTTGCGGCAAAGGATTGCCTTCATGAGCTATAATTACTTGCCTTTAGACAGAAAATGGCTGCATTTTAGTCAGATTAAGAATTTACTGGACTTTCACCAGCATGTTTCCATCACTTTCGACGCCCATGAGCGCATCCTTGCCTGCCGGGAATACCTGGACAAAAAAATGGCTGAAAAAGACCGTCTTTTCTACGGAATCAACACCGGATTTGGCTTTTTGCAAAATGTGAAGATCGATAACGATCAGATCGGTCAATTACAATACAATTTACTGGTATCTCATGCCTGCGGAATGGGAGAAGAAGTGCCCACCGATATTGTAAAACTCATGCTCATGCTCAAGATCAAGTCATTGAGCTATGGACATAGCGGGGTGCAAATTGATACCGTGAAGCGTTTGATGGAAATGTATAACCATGAAGTACTCCCCGTCATCTATACACAAGGTTCTTTAGGTGCTTCCGGTGATCTGGCGCCTCTTAGTCATTTGAGTTTGCCTTTGATTGGACTCGGAGATGTGTATTTCAAAGGTAAAAAAATGCCATCATCAGCCGCTCTCAATGAATTGGGCTGGCGTCCTATTCAATTACAAAGCAAGGAGGGTTTGGCACTCATCAACGGCACTCAATTCATGAGTGCCTATGGATTATATTGCCTTAAAAAAGCAGAACATCTGTTGAACATGGCTGATCTGATCAGTGCATTGTCTTTTGATGCTTTTGATTGTACCACAGAGCCTCTCAAAGAGCAAATCCATACCATTAGGGCACATGCCGGCCAAGTGGCTACTGCTGCCAAATTAAGAGCATACTTATCTGATAGCAGCATTGCAGATCAAGCTAAACAACAGGTGCAAGATCCTTATTCATTTCGTTGTATCCCTCAGGTACATGGTGCGTCCAAAGATGCTTTTGAACATGTATTGTCTGTTTTTATACGTGAAATCAATTCTGTAACAGACAACCCCAATATCTTCCCTGAAGATGATCTCATTCTAAGTGGTGGAAATTTCCATGGTCAGCCCTTGGCATTGGCACTGGATTATTTGTCCATTTCCATGAGTGAAATCGCCAACATTGCAGAAAGAAGAACCTATCAGCTCATCAGTGGGCAAAGAGGATTACCGCTATTTCTTGTGAAAAACCCGGGATTACATTCCGGGTTTATGATTCCTCAGTATACTGCCGCAGGTATTGTGAGTGAAAACAAGCAACTCAGTACACCCGCTTCAGTGGATAGTATTTCATCCTCTAATAACCAAGAAGACCATGTAAGTATGGGCGCCAATGCGGCTACTAAATGTCTGCGAGTGATTGAAAATGTGGAGAAAGTACTGGCTATCGAACTTATGAGTGCGGCGCAGGCATTGGATTTTAGAAGACCCCTTCAAAGCGGATCAACAGTAGAGCGGATGGTAAAAGCTTTTCGAGAAAACATCAGTTTCAATGAACAGGATCGAGTTTTACATGATGATATGAAAGCTGCTGTTCAGTTTGTGAAAGATTATCAGATGAACTAAGTGCATTTTTAGCCACAGATTCGCAGATTTCAGATAATCTATGGCTAAATCGTTTCAATAGGGGAAACAGGGATAGCACACAAAGCTTAACTTTGTTCCCCTAATAGCGTAGTATGTCTGAAGAAAAGAGTCTGAATTTTATTGAAGAGATCGTAGAAGCGGATCTAAGTAGTGGTAAATACCAGTCCATCGTTACCCGTTTTCCACCCGAACCTAATGGCTATCTGCATATTGGTCATGCCAAAAGTATTTGCCTGAATTTTGGTTTAGCAAATAAATACGGAGGTAAAACCAATCTTCGTTTTGATGATACCAACCCTGTTACTGAGGATACTGAATACGTTGAGAGTATCAAAGATGATGTTCGCTGGTTGGGTTTTAATTGGGCAGAAGAAAGATATGCTTCTGATTATTTTGAGCAACTCTATGGTTTTGCCATCAAACTAATTGAAAAAGGACTGGCATATGTAGATGACAGTACCAGTGAAGCCATTGCACAACAAAAAGGAACACCAACACAAGCGGGTACGAATAGTCCATTTAGAGATCGATCTGTTGCGGAGAATCTAGAACTATTTAAAGCCATGCGTGCCGGACAATTCAAAGATGGGGAGAAAGTTTTACGTGCAAAGATTGATATGGCTCATCCCAATATGCACATGCGTGATCCGATCATTTATCGTATCAAACATGCACATCATCATCGTACCGGTGATCAGTGGTGCATCTATCCGATGTATGATTTTGCACATGGACAAAGTGATGCTATTGAAAATATCACGCATTCGGTTTGTACGTTAGAGTTTATACCACATCGTGCATTGTATGATTGGTTCATTGAACAACTGGAGATATTTCCTTCCAAACAATATGAATTTGCACGTTTGAATATGACGTATACCGTCATGAGTAAACGTAAGCTGTTACAACTGGTGAATGAGAAATATGTGAATGGCTGGGATGATCCACGCATGTCTACCATCAGTGGTATGCGCAGAAGAGGGTATACTGCGGAAGCCATTCGTGAGTTTTGTGATCGTATTGGTATTGCCAAAAGAGATAACTTGATCGATGTTGGATTGCTAGAGTTTTGCGTTCGTGAACATCTGAATAAAATTGCAGTTAGAAGAATGGTGGTATTTGATCCATTAAAAGTGGTTCTTACCAATTATGAAGGCGAAGGAGAAGTTTTGTGGAGTGAAAACAACCCGGAAGATGCCAATGCCGGTAACAGAGAAATCCCGTTTAGCAAAGAGCTCTATATTGAACGAGATGACTTTATGGAAGTGGCGCCTAAGAAGTATTTCAGATTGGCACCCGGACAAATGGTGCGTTTGAAAAGCGCCTATATTATTCGTTGTGATGAAGTAGTGAAAGATGCCAACGGAATCATCACGGAGTTACATTGTACTTACATTCCGGAAAGCAAAAGTGGTTCTGATACGTCCGGTATCAATGTAAAAGGAACCCTACATTGGGTGAGTGCCCGTCACGCAGTGAAAGCGGAAGTTCGTTTGTACGATCGCTTGTTCAAAGTCGAAGATGTAGGGAATGCAGAAGGCGATTTTAAAGATCATATCAATACAGACTCTTTGGAAGTCATCAGCAATGCATATGCAGAGCCTGCACTAGCAGCTGATTCGAGTGATAATCGATATCAGTTCCTTCGCAAAGGTTATTTCTGTTTGGATAAAGACAGTACTGCTGAGAAACCTGTATTCAACAGAACGGTAACCTTGAAGGACACTTGGGCCAAAGAAGTTAAAAAAGGGTAGGAGATGCATGTATGAGTTTGCTCCAACGATTTCAACAAATACTCAAGACCCGATTTTCGTGGATATCTCCCGAACATTGTCAGTTAATTGTAGCTGTGAGTGGTGGTGTTGATAGTGTGGTGCTTGCTCATCTATTAAAATCTTCGGGATTTGATATGATTCTCGCCCATGTCAATTTTCAATTGAGAGATGAAGAAAGTAGTCGGGATGAAACTTTTGTACGACAACTAGCTGAACAATGGTCACTCCATTTAGAAGTCAAACATTTTGAAACAAAGTCATTTGCAGCAGAACGAAAAATTGCTACCCAAGAAGCTGCCAGAATACTTCGATACGAGTGGTTTGAAACTTTAAGGCAAGAGCTGTCAAAACAGCATTCAAAGAAAATATACCTGGTAACGGCGCATCACGCTGATGACAACAACGAAACAGTGCTCATGAATATATTCAGGGGTACGGGGTTGACAGGTCTAACCGGTATGGATCCCTACAGGCCTGAACAATTTTTGATCAGACCCCTGCTTTCTTTTTCCAAGCAAGCATTACAGGATTATGCCAATGCAGAAGCTTTACACTATGTAGAAGATTCATCAAATCAACATGATGATTATACTCGTAACTTTTTTCGGAATCAAGTATTACCCATGATTCGAACCCAATATCCTTCAGCAAATGAAAATTTGCAGCATACGGTGGTTCGGTTACGAGAAGCTTATCAATTGTATGAGTCGGCATTGCAGGCTCAATTTAAAAAGTTGATGCGTATCAATAATAAGGAAATAGTAATTCCTGTACTCGCATGGAAAAAAGCGAGTCCACTGGTAACGGTTACGTATGAATTATTGAAATCCTATGGCTTTACACCCGCACAAACATTTGAAGCCATTAAATTATTGGATGCAGATAATGGCAGTGTATTGTATTCTCCAACACATCGATTGATCAAGAATAGGAGTCACATGATCTTGTCGCCCATTGCAGCGAAAGAATCTTCGATTTTACTTATTGAAAAAGAAACCGGTAGTATTCATCTCGGATCAGCGCAATTGCATATCCGTTTGACGGATGATCTTACCATTCATTCCAATCAAAATGAAGCACTCATTGATTTCGCTGAACTGCACTATCCATTGATACTCCGTAAATGGAAAACAGGCGATTACTTTTATCCATTAGGGATGATGAAGAAAAAGAAACTCAGTCGTTTTTTTATCGATCAGAAATTATCATTGACCGATAAAGAAAATGTATGGGTATTAGAATCTGATCGACGAATCGTTTGGGTGATCGGTTATCGGATCGACCATCGCTTTCGCATCAAGCCAACTACGCAAAAAGCAGTGTTATTTCGTTACGAAAAGTAGTCTCTTACCTGCGCCAGAAAATTAGTGATGGGGTTGAACTCTGTTAATAGTAAACAGGTGATGATCACAAACACGATTCCCCAAACCGCTCCCCAGAAATGCGCAGAATGATTGATATGATCACCCCCTCTTTTTGCCATATAAGCTGATAGTATCAGATATAGAGGGCCAAATATAAATCCGGGAATGATGGGTGGAATGATGATGAGTCCAATTTTAATGGTGGGGTTTAAGAAAATGCCTGCAAATACAACAGCTGATACTGCTCCAGATGCACCCAGACTTCGGTAATGATAATTGTCTTTGTGTTGAAAATAGGTAGGTATTAAACAAACAGCTAAAGCTGTAATGTACATGGCAAGAAATAGTATTTTACCATTTTCATTGAAAAGGTACATAAAGTCTTTTTCAACAAAATTCCCAAACAGATAAAACGAAAACATATTAAATGCCAAATGGGGAATATCAGCATGAATCACGCCATTGGTAATAAAGCGATACCATTGATTTCTTTGTGTGATGGCAGGCGGATAAAAGATCAAATCATCAATAACTTTCTGATTCGAGAAAGCGGTAAATGAAACGATACAAGTCAATATTAATATAACGATGGTAATTGAAAACATATACGCAATTTAAGCGATTTCAAACATGATGATATTTTTCATTTCTTAAAATCGTGCAGGCACGATAGAGTTGTTCAGACAATATTAACCTGACCAACATGTGTGGGAATACTAGTTTCGATAGGCTCCAAACTAAATTGGCTCTTTGAGTGATCGATTCATCTACTCCAAATGCACCGCCAATTAAGAAAATGAGTCGCTTTGTACTTTCATTGGCTCTTTTTTGTAAAATATCAGCTAACTCAGGAGAACTGAATTGCTTCCCTCGTTCATCCAATAAGATCAGGAAATCGTCTTTGTCCAGCAATTGCATGATAGCAGTAGCTTCTGCTTTCTTTTGTAACTGATCTGACAAAGATGCAGACTGTTTAGGTACCGGAATGATTTGCCATTGAGCAGGAAAATAATTGTTGAGACGTTTAGAGAAATCATCAATACCTGTTTTGACATAGGCATCATGTGGCTTACCTACAGACCATAATTGAATTTTCATTGTATAAAGGTAGGGTAGCATTTGTACAGAAAAAAGGCCGGGTATTTACCCGGCCTTATGCTCTATAAACCTAAAACCTATTTTAGAGTATCACTCCTTTGAGGGTCTTTTGAATCTTGTTTAGCTTGTTCGGCCATCATCTTTTCGAGTATTTCTTTGTATTTTTCTGCATCATCATTGGCCGGATCTAACGCTAGTATTTTATCATACAGTTCCAGAGCAGCATCATATTTCTTTTCTGCATTCACCCTATAAGCTGCTATATAACCATATGCTTCAATCAACCATTTTTTATTGTTTGTATTGGCGGTGTCTTTTAACGCTACGTCAATCATGTCTTCATAGTGTGGGATAGCAATACCCATTTCCATGGCGGTATCGATCGCTGCATTACTTCTGGCTCTCCAATAATATCCAAATGTTTGATCAGGATATTTGGTTGCATAGATGCCAAATATGCTATCTGACATTTGATAATTTTTCGCATTATAATATGCCACACCCCAATTAAAAATATCGACATTGGTGAATGGAGCATTTAATTTGTATAGCTCTCCATTCCAGTCAGCTTGTTTTGCATAATTCTTTTGACCTTTATACAATGCCATGATCTTTTTTACATAATCCATTTTGGCAGTGGTGTCTTTTTCAAGTTGATATGCTTTTTCATACCAAATCACACCTTCCGTATTATCTGTTTTTTTGGAAACGATTTTGCCCATTAGATCAAAGTCTTTAGCCACATAGTTGGTATCATTTTCCTTTTCGAAATAGTCCTTCATCCATTTCTCTGCATTGGTAAGGTCTTCAAGTCCATCATAACTATAAGCCATGAGTTTATAGATACGAGGTTTCACTTGGTCACCTTCTTTTTGTAATACCTGTTGTGCTGTTTGAATGGCTTCATTGTATTTTTTAGATACGTAATACAGGTCTGTAAGCATGTACTCGTTTTCAATGCTATAGTCTGTTTTACTGATATAAGTCTGCAAATATTCTAACGCTTTATTTACATCTCTGAAATAATAATAGTAGTACAAAGGATAGTATACGGGTGCAAAATCAGGGTCAGCCTGAATGGCCTTATTATAATATTCATTGAATATTTCTACATTGTTTTGTGTTTGGTAAATCTTACCAATCTTATAATAAGCTTCTGCGTTTTTACTATCTGCATCAATCGCTTCCTGATAGGCTTTTACGGCTTCTGATCCATTGTATAGTTTCCGGTAAGCATCACCTATACTTAGATATATCCAAGTATTCTTTTTATCTCTGTCTGCCGCCGCCTCTAATAGTTCAATAGCTCTATACAAATTTCCTTTTGGTGCATCGATCATGGCATTTGCAACTGCTAGTTGAATAGCAGGATCTTTTTTCCTTTTGGTGCCAATGGCTTCCATAAAAAGTTGCAGGGAAGCTAGGGAGTCTTCTTTTTGAAGTAGTAAAGCACCTTGGATCACTTTACCCAAAGGTTGTGACTTGATATCTGCAGGCATTTGTTGGATCGATAATTCAGCACTGTCTTTATACCCAGCTGCCAACTGTGACCTGGTTAGCCAATACCACCCATTGACATCTTGTGGATTAACCGCAACTGTCTTTTTCAACACTTCAATAGCACTGCGGTATCTTTCATATTCAAATAGTTTTTTACCCTCATCAATAGTTTGTGCACCTGCTGTGAGTCCTATCGCCATGAGTGCGCATACTGTATTCCATAATTTCTTCTGCATAAAGTACATTTTAGATGGTTCTTTTCAAATAGGGTTTCAATGTCAGAATGTGTAAGGCGGAAATGGGGTTCAGCATATCCGTCATTTTTTGTCGCATGATTCCGGGAATCCTTTTCTTTTTAATGGGATTGACCAATATCATATCTGCTTTGATCTGATCAGCATACCGCAGAAGAGCAGCATCACTATCTGCTCCCTGCAGTATTTTATATTGGGGGGGATGACCATATTCAGATAAGATTTTATAAGTCAGATAGAAAGCGTCAACCTTAATTTTAGCCGTGCTGTCATTATTATCCAATAATGTTACCAGATGGATATGTGCATTAAACTTTTTGGCATAGGCTAATGCTACCTGTATTTTTCTTTCCGGTACAAAAGACTTTACAGGTAAGAGAATCGATTTGATCGGATGATTCAAGCATCCTTTTGTAACAGTTAAAACAGCTACACTTGCTTTTCTGGCTAGTTCTTCACTCCAATCTTTCTTAAACCAGTTCAATCCGGATCTTGTTGATTTATGTGTATTCACAACCAGATCAATATCATATTGCATCGTATACTTAATGAGTTGGTCACTCATCGCTGTTTCAATAATAATACTTGTTTTAACAATGGTATGCGGAGAAATGGCTGCAATTTTAGCTTTGATTGCTTCTATTTTTCTTTCTGCTATGGCATTCCTTTTTGTAAAATATCGTTGTTTCTGTATGTAGGCTTTTGTATAAAAGATTCGTTGCCAAACGGATTGGAATTGGATCACACTTACCAAATGGATGCAAGTTTCACTCGGATCAGACAGTTCCAGTGCTTTTTCAGCAGCTACCTGTGCCTGATGCACCGAATCAATAAGTATTAATATGTTCTTATAGGGTATCATAATAATACATCAAACTTATTAGCGCTGAATTAAGGGGTTATTAGTGTTGAATTAAAAGAAGATTAGAATATCAAAGAGCCGCATAAGCTAGTAGCGGTTCAAATTTTTCTTCTTGTATTAATAAATCAGCTGTTTGTTTCAGGTATTCATTTTTAGAACGGAAAGCGATGCCGAATCCGGCTTTTTTTACCATGCAGATATCATTTTCACTATCACCCATAGCAATACAGTTGCCAGGCTTGATTTCATATTTATTCAGGATATGGTCAAGTGCATTAGACTTGCAAATGGTATGTAAGCAGGAGCTTTTTTCATGATGAAAAAAGAAAGAAGGAATTTTTACTTCTCCGGTAGCCACACTATTCGAAAATTCCAATTCATTGGCCAGTGAGAAATCAGCGCCAATTTTATGTCTGATATGATTGGCTACAAAATCATAACTGTCTGTGATAATACCTACCACGTATTCGCGCTGGCGCAGTTCCTTTACTACTTCAGCAGCATCAGCAATAATATCTATGCTATCAATGGTCTCCATGAGTTCGCCCAGGTGCTTTCCTTTGAATAGCTTGGCAATCGCTTTTGTACGAAGCGTACTATCGGTCATTCTGCTTCTGATCTCAGCCAGTTGTTCAGTTACTTGAAATCTTTGGGCAAATGTGTCAACAAATCTTCCTTTCAAGATAGTGTCATCCATATCCAATACCACCATTTTCTTGGCATCTTTCAGTTGTTCAGAGAATGCCATTTCCATTTGATCGCGTATGATATTGATGGATTGAAATTCTTCCATGGATATGGCATTGGTATTTTGGCTAAATGCTTTTTTGATGATTGCACTGGCAACTTCTTTACTCATTTTCCCCAATTCATGTAACGGTTTACTGTCGTTTTCAATGTATCCAATATGCACCTCTTCAATTCTGGCGTTTTGTGTATGCATGTCAATCAAGATGCCGATATCTACTCCATAATCATTGAAGAACTCAATGTTTTCAAAAAATTTTTTCTTTCCTGCGATCATGCCACTGAGCGGCTGTAAGTAGTGGGAGAGACGCGGGAAAAACATGCTGAGTAATGGTTTCGCTACCAGTTCAGTAACCCTACCGCTATTCCTGGCAAAAGCTGCTTTAATAAAGTCGCATTGATCATTCAGAATGGGTTCCGTCATTTGTTCAATCATTTGTTCAGGATAGGGATTGATATCACCATCTAAAAAGACAACAATCTCATTTTTTGCACAAAGCAACCCGTCGCGCATGGAAGCGCCTTTGCCTAAACGTGTACTGGTAATGACCTTGGCGCCGGCTTCACTGGCGAATTTTACAGTATTGTCAAATGATTTATCATCTACCACTATAATTTCAGTAACAGTAGATTTCAATTGACAATATTTTACAACACTGGCAATTGTTTTCTCTTCATTTAAGACGGGTATGATTACTGTTATCATAAATCGATTTTATATGAAAAACGAAGATGTCTGCTATCCCTTAAAAGAGAATTAGTGTTGAATTAGAAGGAGATTATAATTTTGATAAGATATAAAAAAGCCACTCTTAGACAAGAGCGGCTTTAAACTAAACCCTGAGCAAATAATAACAGACTTAAATATTTTGAATGCAATATCATCTCGACCTATTAAGCATTCATTAGGACAAGATTAAAATAAGATTAGAATGCAAATGAGTGAGGATGAGGCAGTTCTAATATGTAAGAGTTAAATCAAATGAAACTTACGTGCGATCGGTAATGAAATAGTAAAAACACTGCCCTGTGGGTTGTTATTGGTTAACAGAATATCACCTTTATGCAACTTAATAATTCTCGATGCCAACGAAAGACCTAGTCCAAAGCCTTCTGAATTTGTTGCCGTATTACTTCTAAAGAAAGGCTGAAAAACAAGTGCTTGATCTTCTTCTTTAATACCGGGACCTAAATCTGATATTACTATTTTAAGTTCATTGTCGGAGAAGTTAAGTCCTACGTTGGCAGTGTGGTCGTTTGAATATTTACAAGCATTGAGCGTAATATTTTTAATAGCACTTTCTAAAAGGTCACCATTTCCAAACACCAATAATTTGTCTTCATCATCAGGGAATGTATCAAAATGCAGTTCTACTTTGAATTGTTCATTGGTTTTACGGAGTTCTACAGGTAATTTCATTAAGATCTCATCTATGCGAACCAGTGATAATTCCATGCCATCTGATGTGCCACTGGCTTTGGCGAGTTCCAATAAACTTCTGGTAAGTCTATTCAAATTTTTCACATCATCGTATACAGAAAGTAATACTGTTTTATATTCTTCAGCATTTCTGCTGTTTTGCAGGGTTATTTCTAACTGACTAGAAATGGATGTGAGTGGTGTAGAAAGTTCATGAGAAGCATTGGCAATAAATCTCCGTTGGATTTCAAATGATTGTTGAAGTCTTGTAAGTAGTTCATTGAATGTGGAAGAGAGCTCATGCAATTCATCTTTTGTTTCATTTAGGATGATTCTTCTGGATAAATTCTGAGAAGATATTTCTTTTACCTCACTGGTGATTTTTTTGATTGGTACCACTAAGCGAGATGAAAAGACCAAGCCGGATAAAAGGGTAATTAAAGTTCCACTGATAAAGCTTACTAACAATACAAATCTTAACTCTTTCATTTTTTCAAGACCTTCTTTGTCATAAGCTGCTGCTACGGAAACATATTCTTGGCCACCGGCACCGTATTTAATAGCGATGACATCTCTATGTCCTTTGGTATATACATATTCGCCATTTTCCCTTGCAAAATTTAGTACAGTGCTTTCTGGTCTCTCAAGAGAAACGCCTTCATCTCTGAAGCGGTATACTTCTTTGTTATTGTTATCGTAAACAATTACACTTTTTTCGCGAAGTGAGATCAGCATGTTTTGATCGATTCGTTGTAATAGTTCTCTATCGATACCTTCTACTTTTACTAGCAGACTAATGGTAGATAAAGCCCTATTGCGTATCCTTCTCTGGAAATCCAGTTTTCTGTTTAAATCTGAGAAATAGTAGATAGATGCACATACAAAAAAGAGTATGAACGTTACCAATAAGGTGAACAGAATCGTAATACGGTATTTTATTTTCATCAGGAGCTTTCTTTCATGATATAACCCATGCCGACCTGTGTATGGATAAGTCTGGTATCAAACTTTTTATCAATTTTATTCCTTAGGTAGTTTACATACACGTCTATAACATTAGTTTGGGTATCAAAATCAATTTCCCAGACTCTTTCCGCAATATCAGCTCTGGAAAGTACCCGATTTCGGTTGCGCATAAAATATTCCAATAACTGAAATTCTTTAGCGGTGAGTGTGATGGGTTGATCAGCGCGTTTTACTTCTTTGGTATCCAAATTCATTTCCAGATCAGCTACTTTTAAGATATTACCGGTTGGTAGCTGTTGGTTCATGGTTCTCTTGAGCAATGCTCTGATACGAACCAATAATTCTTTAAACTCAAACGGTTTAATGATATAATCATCTGTGCCATTATCAAATCCTTCAATCTTATCTTCGGTGGTATTCATGGCCGTCAGCATTATGATTGGAATATGCTGGTTGGTATTTCGAATGTTTTTACACAATTCATAGCCATTCATGCCAGGCAGATTAATATCTAAAATGAGTAAATCATAACTATTCGACTCAAATAACCTTTTACCGATCAATCCGTCAAAAGCCAGATCAACATGATAACCGTTCTCAGTCAATCCCTTTTTGAGGGTTGTGGCTATCTTTTTTTCATCTTCAACAATCAGTATTTTTCTTTCTTCCATAAGAGAATGATAGTCTTAAGCAATGGGCAATTTACACAAACAATACTAGCTGATGAGCCTCTAATCTGATTCTAATTTCGTGGCAAAGCTATTTAGATCGGTCTGATCGCTTAAATTTACAAATAAGCTATCATTTAAGCCATCTTTATGAGCAAGTCTTCTCGTCGTGCTTTTCTTACCAGTTCTGCTTTGGCAACAGTTGCCACAGTTGTTGCACAACCTAATATTAATATGAGTAGTTCCTCTTTAGTGATTCATCAGGTTTTTTTCTGGTTGAAAAATCGGGGTTCTGTAGCAGATAGAAAAAAATTGGCAGAGGGACTTCAAAAATTATCAGCCATACGTGAGATCCAGCAATTGTATGTTGGGTTTCCGGCTAGTACCGAAAAAAGGGAGGTAGTAGACAATAGCTGGGATGTTTCAGAGTTAATGTTCTTCAATGATCTTACTACACAAAAAACCTATCAGGATCATCCTTTACATCAGACATTCATTAAACAGTATGCGCATCTTTGGGAAAAAGTTATCGTGTATGATACTTTGACAATTGAATGAAAAAAATAGGCTTTGAGCCTTTAGTGGTAGTCACTTTAGTGTATTACTATTCGCGTATAAATAATAAGGAGACTTCGTCTTCTATAATGATGATTTTAATTGCGCTCGTGGGTCAACAATTATAAATTAAAGTTCACAAGTAGAATGGGAAAAACTATTTACAGGAATATTTTTCAATAAATAAATAAAAGCAGATATTGAAACTTTTTAATGGTATAGATGTTGGAGAAAAGGTGGTAGAAATGCTATATCATCGCAGATAATGAGTAAATATGAAGAAAAAAAGGCTACTGTTTTTGATTTTGTTATTAACAGGAGGGCTGTATTCTTATTCGCAAACATTAAGTGTAGATGAGCTAATCAAAGCCTGGAGTATAACGGATACTTCGGAGTCGCGAATAGTAGGGAATGCGACATTGGACATATTTGCACATCCGGATACAGCAAAATTTTTATTGATAACCTCGGAATTAGAAAAGCGCAGTTTAGAAGGACGCTTGCGGATCAGGGCTTATATGTACCAGTTTCATGGGTATAATTTTTTTGGAATAAAAGATACAATCGTAACCCAAACATATTGTTTACGGATGTTAAAAGAGGCGGCTGTACTGGGGAATGAACAGCTGTTGTCGGAGATGTACGTCGTATATGGAGATATGTGTGCTCCTGAGGAAGAGATCTATTATCTGTTGAAAGCATCAGAAATGCAGGAAAGAAATAGGGTAGCGAAGCTAACCTTGTATGCATATTATGAGAAGTTGAGCCTGTTATCTTATGAGTACATGCTCGACTATAAGAGCAGCGCCAGATATGCTGTCAGGAGTGTTTCCATCTATCATGAGCCAGATTCGAATTTGCACAATTACATACTTTTATTGGATATAGCGGGCGACTCTTATATTAAATTGAATATGGCAGATAGTGCTATTCACTACTATCAGATGATCAGGCAGAAGGTTGCAAGTTTTAAATTGTTCCCTAGAAAATTTTCCTCCACTTTAGGTAGTACGTTTCTTGATATTTGGGATAATATCGCTTTGGGTGGCATAGCAAGAGCTTTTATCTTGAAAGCAGAATATGATAAAGCATATCCCTTACTACTGCAAAACTTGCAGTCAAGCATTGATTACGAGGAATGGGCCGATGTCTCTTTGGTACAGAGTGCACTGGCACAGATAGACTATGTAAGGAAGAATTATAGCAGCGCGGCAAAAAGGTATAGTTTGGCACGTCAGTTGGCTTCAAGTAGTAAGAGAGATATTTTATTGAGTGATGCATTGGAAGGAGGGGCAAAGGCATTTGCCGCATTAGGCAGATATGACAGTGCATACTACTATCAAAAAGAATACTTGCTTTTAAGGACAAACCTGGAAGCAAGGAAATACGAAAGTAAAATCGAAATGGCGCAAGCCCAGGTTAAGTATGATGGTATTCAGGCATTGGTTGTGCAAACGAGAGAAGAGATCGCCCGTCAAAAAACACTGCGTAATGTCATTTTATGTGGTGTTTTTCTATTGGGGGTGATTGGTTTGTTGCTGTATAACCGCAAGAGGCTGAAATATATTCTTCGGCAGACGCAATTAGAAAAGCAAAATCAATTAGTGGAATCTGAAGCAGAGCTGGCCCGTAAGAATATTCTTTATGCACAAAACCAATTAGCCGAGGTGGTCAATCATATCTCAGAGAAGAACAAGCTGATTGAAGTGCTTGAAAATCGGTTGGCAGAGAATGAAAAAATAGAGATCCAGGAAGTATTGCGCAATTTTACGATCATCACCGGTAATGACTGGCTCAAGTTCAAAGACTATTTTGAAAAAGCATATCCGAATTATTGGGAAAGGCTGAACCAGAAATTACCCAAACTGACCCAAAGTGATGAACGCTTGCTCACACTCCTCAAACTTCAATTGGGTAATAAAGAGATCGCTGCTGCAACAGGTATATCTGCTGAAAGTGTAAGGGTCTCTATACATCGCCTGCGTAAAAAAGTAGAAGCTATTTATCCGAATATCTCACTCGAAGAATTTATTGCAACTATTTGATTTTCAATCAGTGTAACACTTTGCTACGCGTGTTGCAACGCTTTACTACGTTTATTTTTTGCAAAAAGGGCTTGCTTGGGAATAAGTTTACGCCTAAGTGAAAAAATCCAATCATACAAATCCTGAAAACGGAAAACCCTGGCAATTGATATTGGCTATCATCATTGCTATTGTGATCATAGTGATGTGGGCTGTGTGGTGGTATTTTGAAGCAAGAATAAAAGCCATTCAATAAACAGCAACCCTTGCATAGTATGCATATTATTATAAAATGTACTAAATGATACGAATTATAGCTGTGTTTATTTTACTCGGATTTTTCTTATCGGTTGGGGCGCAATCCAACTCGTTCCCTTCATACATCAAGAGCGGCAATATAACCTATAGTATAGTGCCATCCATTAATCAAACATGGGGCTTTCAAATACTGGTGAATCAAAAACCTATCATTAAACAATTGTCTATTCCAGCCCTTCAAGGCAACCAAGGTTTTAAGGATACGATTGCTGCAGGTAAAGTAGCCAGGCTGATGATACAGAAAATAAGGCAGGGCGAAATGCCACCAACGGTTACCATTCCTGAAATGAAAAAAATAAAAGCACTTTAAAATAGATCTCTATCCACTTAAATACACCCTTTATGAAATTCTTTTTACGATTTGCAAGCTTACTGCTTTTACAATTTTGTTTTATTTATCCGGTGCTATTGGCTCAAACGCCTGATAGCTGGACACAAAAAGCCAATTTTGGCGGGTTAGGACGATTAAATGCCGTGGGTTTCAATATTGGTAATAAAGGGTATATAGGTACCGGAGCCAATGCCACTACAGCTTTCAGTGATATATGGGAATATGATCCTAGTACAGATACTTGGGCTCAGAAAGCCGATTATGGCGGAGGTGCCCGACGTGGAGCCTATGCCTTTGTTGTGGGTAATAAAGCCTATGTGGGTGGAGGAAGTAATTCAGCTGCCGATGAATACCCAGCAACCGCTTCATTATGGGAGTACAACTCATTTGCTAACACGTGGACACAAAAAGCTAGTTCTGGTCCTCTTTTTTATGGCTCAGTGGCTTTTAGCATTGATGGAAAGGGGTATGTTATTACAGGTGGTATTGCTTCTTACTCAGCTGATAATATTAATTTTGCTTTAACGCGCAGGAGTTCAGGAAATGTGGCTATGTACGATCCTGAAACAGATACATGGACCAACAAAGCGCGTGGACCTTTTGATCTTGCTGGTGCATTTGGCTTTACTATTAATGGAAAGGGATATGTTGGGGGTGGGACAGACAATGGTGGTGTAATAAAAAAAGGGTTTTATGAATACAATCCGTCTACCGATACCTGGACGGCCAAGGCAGATTTTGCAGGTGACAGGGCTTTTGGGTCACCTAGTTTTGTTTCGGGAAATAGAGGATTTGTGGGACTAACCGGATTAGTAGGAGCTGCACAAAACTTATATGAATATAACCCCGCTTCAGACACCTGGACTTCAAGGGCAGTTTATCCTGACGGAGGAACAGTAGGAGGCGCCGCCTTCAGTATTGGTAATAAAGGGTATATCGGAACGGGGTCTTCAAAGAAGACATTTTATGAATATACTTCAGCAGAAACATTTACTCCGGCTACTGCCTTGAAGTTTGATCCTAGTGAAGATGCAGGTGACAATAGCCGATTAAATTATGTAAGTGTAGATAATCCGTTTCGTGGATTTCAAAAAGAGATTACAGTAGAATTTTGGATGTACGCGCCCTCGGCAAATATGCCATTTGGTTCCATAATGGGGCAAGGTTCTAATAATGTGGATGCAAATTGGGTATGGTTAATGCATCCTGAAACGAATGGTACCATGACTTTTTATGTAAGTGATGGTGCTTCTTTTAAAACAGCTAAGTGTAATATTATAGCAGGTTCATGGCATCATTATGCGGCAACATCAAGTGCAGGTAGTACAAAGTTTTATGTTGATGGCAATGAGGTTAGCTTCTATACCATTAATGGTCAGCAATTCAATGATGCTGTTGGAGGTGGGTTATCTTCCGGACTTTTATCAAACACAAATGCAGTACTGCATATTGGTAAAGATGTTCGATATGAGACTCGTAATATTGGCAATAATGATCCAAAGAATAGATATGCAGTAATGACGATAGATGAATTACGTATTTGGAGTCGTGCATTATGTGTAGATGAAATCAGGCATAATAAAAATGTGGAAATTAATCCTGCAGTACAAACCGGATTACAACATTATTACAGCTTCAATCAGGGTTTTGTTAATGCCAATAATCCAGGAGAAACTATCCTTCGCGACTTAAGTGGAAATAATAGAAACGGTGAGCTTAAAAATTTCAGCTTGTATGGAACTAATTCTAACTGGGTTGCTTCGGGTTTTACCAGTACAGGAATCTACACGCTTTATGACAATTCTGCCGCTCCTATTACAGGGGTGAATAATATTTGTATGGGTACAAATACGACCCTATTGAATACGAGATCAGGAGGTAAATGGTTGAGTAGTAATACGTCTGTTGCAACCATTAATGAAATTACCGGGCTGGTTACTCCAATTAGTCCTGGTTCAACAACGATTACCTATACAACTAATTGTAATGTTTCTACCTTGAATTTTACTGTAAATGCTTTAACAACTCCAACCATATCTGGAACTGGAACCATTTTTCTTTGTTCAGGAAGCTCTACTACCTTAACGGCATCAGGTGGAGCTACTTATTCATGGAGTCCAGGTGGGGCTACTACGGCTTCCGTCACAGTGTCGCCAACAGTCAATACAACTTATACTGTTACTGCTACTACTGCTGCCGGATGTTCTGCTACAACATCAAGAAATGTTGGCATTGTTAATAAGCCAATGGTTTCAGCAATTTCAAATAGTCCGGTATCTTCCGGTAATACTCTCCAGTTAGATGCTAGTGGGGCTAATACTTATAGCTGGTCTGGGCCGAATGGGTTTACGAGCTCAGTACAAAACCCTGTTATCAATAATGTAACCGCTGCGGCGACCGGTACCTATACTGTAACGGGTGCTAATTCATTTGGATGTACCAATACAGCAACAGTGAATGTTACAGTATCGAGTCTCCCTGCTACTGCATTAAAAACAGATGGTGTGGATGATCATATAACGATCAGTAATCCATTCAAATCTTTCGAAAAAGAAATAACGGTTGAATTCTGGATGAATACACCTACGGGTAAACTGGCCCAAGGTTCTATAATGGGTCTGTCTTCATTGAATGTGGATGGTATGGATACTGATGTATGGTTGATGCATCCGGATCTTGGCGGTACTAATCTTGACTTTTATGTAAATGATGCCGGAACATGGAGAAGGGCAACCGTACCTATCATAGCGGGAGGCTGGCATCATTATGTAGGTGTGGCGAGCGAGTTTGGTATTAAATTCTATGTAGATGGTGTATTGAAGAAGACTGAAGCTGGTATTAATACAGGTATTCTGCGCAATGCCAATGCCATCATGCAGATAGGTAAAGACCCAAGACATACCAACTTCCGTTTTGCAGACATGACCATTGATGAAGTAAGAATATGGAGTCGTGCGCTTTGTGAAGCAGAAATCATCAATAATAAAAACTGTGAGTTGAATCCTGTAGGACAAGACGGTTTACAGCAGTATTATCGTTTTAATCAAGGTTATGTAAGTGCCAATAATTCAACTGAAACAAGTTTGACAGACCTGAGTGGTAATAACCGTCATGGAGTACTCAGTGGTTTTGCATTAAATGGCGTCAATTCTAATTGGGTGGCATCAGGTTCTACCAATACAGGTACTTGTACCAGTTTCAGTACGCCTACAGCACCTATTACTGGCACTACTACTATCTGTGGAATTGGAAATACCAGTACTTTATCAAATGCCATCGCTGGTGGTTTATGGAGCAGCAGTAATACTAGTGTTGCAACCATTAATGCAAATACAGGATTGGTAACAGCATTGAGTGAAGGAAATACTACGATCACTTACAAAAATGAATGTGGTGGTATTTCTACTATCTTAGTTAGGGTCGTTTCTACAGCTTCACCAACCATTACCGGACCAGCGGGGGGAACCAATGCTTGTCCGGGTAATACAGTTACTTTGACTGCACCTATTGCTTTTGCAAATTACCAGTGGTTTAGAGATGGGGTAGCAGTGACTTTTACAACGAGTACCAGAACGTATAATGCAACAGTTTCCGGTACATACACTGCCACTAGAATTTCATTTGGGTGTACTTCAGCACTATCGAATGCGATAACAGTAACCATTGCTGATGCTATTAAGCCTACTATTACATGTCCTGCTAATCAAACATTAAATTTAGATGCAAGCTGTAAAGCAACTTTACCTGATTATAGAAATCTGGTAACGGTTTCAGATAATTGTACACCTACAGGTTCTTTAGTGATCACACAAAGTCCTGCAGCTGGCTCAGAGGTTAATGATAAAGGTTCTATGATCGTTACCCTTACGGTTAGAGATGCAGCAGGTAATGAAAGTACTTGTACGATTACTATTGAGAAGAAAGATGTAACAGGACCAGTAGTTACTTGTCCTGCTCCGATTGCGGTAAATGCGCCAACCAACACCTGCGGTGCTGTGGTAACCTTTACCTCTCCTAATGCTACGGATAACTGCGGTATTATACCTTTTACCTCTTTCCGTGGTGGTGAGCCTAATCAGTTCCAGGGTGCTTTGCAGGATTACCTGCAGTTATATACTGATGGTACCTGGGATGATTTGCAGAACACAACGCTTAACAAATGGATCGTAGAATTTAATAC
>NZ_JBHYCW010000037.1:0-28009 GCF_051861365.1 Sediminibacterium sp.
GATCGGGTGATCGGGTGATCGGGTGATCGGGTGATCGGGTGATCGGGTGATCGGGTGATCGGGTGATAAGACAAACCTGACGACGATATGCCTTATTGTATTCGTGAATAACTTTTTTTAAACCCGATATCCTGATATCCTGATTACCCGATCACCCTATTATCAATGACTCTAACTCTGTATTTTTGCACATCTATGAAAGTACATCGTGAATTGGCGGGTTCTTTGCCGGAATTTAGGAATGCTGTGGTGACCATTGGTACATTTGATGGCGTTCATAAGGGACACCAACAGATCCTGGCACAAATGAAGGAAGAGGCGGCTCGTATCAACGGTGAAACCATCATCATTACTTTCCACCCACATCCCAGAAAAATTGTTTCCTCTGTACCGGGTGATGTAAAGCTGTTAAACACTTTATCTGAAAAAAAATTATTGCTGGAAAAAGCGGGTATAGATCATTTGGTGGTAGTACCTTTTGATCATCATTTTGCCAATCAATCTGCCGATGAATATGTTCGGGATTTTTTGTACCAATACTTTAGACCCCATACCATCATTATTGGATACGATCATCGCTTTGGAAAAGGCAGAACCGGCGACTATCACCTCCTTGAAGATTTTGGGAAAGAACTCGGATTTGAAGTCAAAGAAATTCCGGAGCAATTGTTGAATGAAATTGCTGTTAGTTCCACAAGAATACGCCAAGCCATTGCTAACAATGATATTGACACCGCCAATGCTGCTTTGGGGCATCCTTATTTTTTTGAAGGACTGGTGATTGAAGGGAATCAATTAGGAAGAACCATTGGTTATCCGACTGCAAATCTCCATATCGGAAGTGAAGAAAAACTGATACCGGGCAATGGCGTATATGCTGTACAAGTAGAAATCTTATCTAACCTACATGCTACTCAACAGAAGCTGAAAGGCATGATGAATATTGGTATCCGTCCCACCATTGATGGAAAGAAAAGAGTGATTGAAGTCAATATTTTTGATTTTGATGCGGATATCTATGGACAAACATTACGCGTACACGTATTGAAACAGTTGCGCAATGAAATCAAATTCGAAGGACTGGAAGCCTTAAAAACACAACTGGGCATTGATAAGCTACAAGCTATGAGCTGTGAGCTATGAGCTTTTATATGTTGAATTAGAGGATCCAATAGCTAGTAGGGGATAAAAGCATTGCTTTTATCCGATGTAAGACGAATACTAATTCATAAGCCTTGTCATTTATAAAATGAATAGTAATAAACCTACAATAACTACCACTCAAAGCTCGTAGCTCGTGGCTCATAGCTCACAGCCTATATACCTTAGACACTAATGATTTCTTATTCAATATTCATCATCCCCTCTCCCTCACTTTCTCCCAATTCAAATCCGCTTTTTGAATAAAGCCGGATTGATCTTTATTCCATAGTTCCTGTACTTTCAAATTGTAATTGAAATACAGTTTACCATTCAATATTTTCCATGTTTCGATAACAGTGGGAGCTTTATATCCGCCCGACATCCCATAAGCACAGTAGCCTCCGTATTGTGGTACATATTTTTCCGGATTGGTTTTAAACAGCTCCAAATTTTCTTTTGAACTAAACAGCCAAGTTGCATCTTTCCAAGTGTATGAAAAGCTTTCATTGCCTTGTACCGGCTTTGACTCAGAAAAAAAGGCCACTACATCATATCCGCGAATCGCTTTTCCGTTGGTACTAAAGATTTCTGCTTTTTGAGCAAATGTGGTGGATAGTCCTATCAATAGGAGTACAATAGATCCAATTATTTTTTTCATGATCGTATCAGGTTTGCAGGATAGACGAACCTTTACGAATATGCTTACAATAAAAGAGAAAGATTAATTCATCATTTTTACCACCATTTCTTTCATGAGTCCGGCATCAGAAGTACCGGCATCATATACACCAACACTTCGGAGATTGTATTGATGCAATAATAACAAAGCCTTTTCTACACCAGTATATTCATACTTACGGGCAGAACTCAAATAGTCTTTGATAAAATATGGATTGACCCCTAATGCACTGGCTGCAGATTTCTCATCGGGATTCTGCAATCCGAATAACATATATACTTTACTAAAATAGTTGTATAGCGCGGGTAGCACCAATTGTATGGGCGCCGCTTTTGGATTGGCTTCAAAATATTGAATGATCCGAATAGACTTTGACAGATCTTTTCTTCCAATGGCTTCCTGCAATTCAAATACATTGAACTCTTTGCTGATACCAATGTATTTTTCGATATCGTCTTCCGTAATATTGGTTCTGCCGGCCAAGTTGACCGCCAGTTTTTCAATTTCGTTTTCAATGCGACTCAAATCATTCCCTACATGATCTACCAATAACATCAATGCTTTTTGATTGATGGATAACTGATGTTTCTTCACCATTTCAAGTGTCCAATCCGGCAACTGGTTATCATACATCTTTTTGGTGGTCAACATCTCCCCCTTTGATTTCAGGGTCTTGGCGAGCTTGGAACGACCATCCACTTTTTTATCCTTATAGCTTACCACGAAAATGGTTGAGGGCAAGGGGTTTTCGATATAAGGTTCCAGCTTATCGATATCGCGCATTTGTTGCGCCTCTTTTAAAATCACCACTTGTCGCTCAGCAAACATGGGGTATCTGCGACAAGCATTGACTACTGCGGCCCAGTCTGCATCTTTTCCGTAAAAAACAGTGAGATTAAATCCAACTTCAGCCTCACCCAAAATTTTGTGTTCCGCATAATCCACCACCTGATCAATAAAGTAGGGCTCTTCTCCTTCCAGCCAATAAATGGGCTTGAATACTCCTTTTTTCCACTCTGTTATGATCTTTTCCGCCGACATGGGTGCAAAGATGAAGGATGATGAAGGATTTAAAAAATGTGTAAGGGTTTAGTTATGAACATGGCTTGTGGCTTACGGCTTATGGCTTATGGTCCATAGTCCATGGTCGATAGTAAAAGCCCATGGACTATGGACTATGGACTATGGACTATGGACTATGACCAAACGGAAAAACAGCATAAATATTGCAGTTCTCAGGTTACAATTTGAATATTTTCAGGGTTCAGGATTGGTAGGTTTTGAAAACGGAGGACTATGTTGGCAGTGACTATGACGTCTTGCTGGCAATAATTGATGATCCGCTGTAAGTCTTTTTCTAAGTAGTAAACATCTTGCACCATGCTTCCATCCATATCTGTTTTTGAAGTGGGGATTCCTAGGACATGGGCTAATAAATGGAGGGATACATAGTTTTTATGGTCGCCGAATTTCCACCAATTCATGGTGTCAACCATCTTTAGCTCCCATGGCTTTTTATCTTGAATGTTTAGATAGGGAGGTAAAGAAAGATGATTGATCAACATGCGCCGCCCGATATAGGGGATATCAAACTCACGAATATTATGTCCGGCAAACTGGAAGTTTGGATTGATTCGATAGAGTTTATCGCATAATTCAGTGAAAATACGCAGTATTTCTACCTCATGATCCCCCGCTATACTCTTTATTTTGAGATGCCATTCTCCTTCATCCTGATACAAAAAAGCGGTGGATATGCAGATGATTTTACCGAATTCAGCTAAAATTCCCGCCCTTTTTCGATAAGCTTCTGGGGGAGCCATATCTTCTGGCACGGTTTTAGGTATTTTGTCGAAAAACAGGGATTGCCATACAGGATCCAGTTCTATAAAGGATGGTACGGCGGGCACTGTTTCAATATCAATGAATAACAGATCCTTGAGCATAAGCACTGTTTTAAATTCCGTTAACTCAAAAATTACAACGTATGAACTACATCAACACCAACGATCAGAATGCTGCTCCAGAGCAGAAAGACAACCGTAAAGTAATATACGGTATTCTGATAGTAGCCCTTTTGGCTACCTGGGCTTATATCTTCTATGATAAAAGCCGTACTACCGAAACCATCGGTCAATTAGAAACCCGTATTACCAATGTAGACAGTGCTCGTAATGCCATTCAGCAAGAGTTTCTCGAGGTATCTGCTAAAGCTGATTCACTGACGCAGAGCAATATCCAGTTACAAGGTGCTTTGGCCGATCGCGGATCTGAGATTCAAAAGATGAAAGGAAATATCAACAATATCCTGAAACGCAAAAATGCTTCAGATGCTGAACTGGCGCAGGCTAAACAAATGATCAGTGAATTGAATGGTAAAATCGACGGTTTATTTGCTGAAATCGAAAAGCTTCAAGGTGAGAACAAGCAACTGACTGCCGCCAATGAGCAGTTGAGCACTGAAAAAACACAACTGACTTCAGAAAAAGAAAATCTTCAGCAGAATCTGAGTGCTACTAAAAAAGAGTTGGATGAAAAAGTAGATGTTGCCTCTACCCTGCATGCTTCTAATATTGGCATCACTGCCATTGATATCCGCAACAGCGGCAATGAAAAAACCACTTCAACTGCAAAAAGAGCTGACTTAATGCGTATCTCTTTTGTATTAGATCCAAATCGTATTGCTCCAAGTGGCGTAAAAGATATTTATGTATGTGTTACCGGACCTGATGGAAAAGTAATCAGCGAAGGCACCAAATTCATTACCCGTGAAGAAGGCGAAAAAATATATACCAGCAAAGTATCTGTTACCTATGAGCAAGGCAAAGTAACTCCTGTAAGTTTTGACTGGAAACAAACTACCAAATACCAAACCGGTAACTATAAAATTGAGATCTATAACAACGGTTTCAAAATTGGTGAAGGTGTGAAGACTTTGAAGAAAGGGGGATTGTTTAGTTAAGAGACAAGAATAAAGAGACAAGAATAAAGAGACAAGGGACAAGGAAGTAACAAGAACAAAGAAAGAAGATACACGGAAAGAACAAGTACACAAGTCCCAATTTAAATAGCGCCGGACTTCAGTCCGGCGAGCAATTCAAACCTGTAATATTTCCGGGGGGTAATATTTAGCAAGCAACAACCAAAGGCGTCCGTTAGGGCGCCTTTTGAGTGAAAGGTGAAACGTGAAAAAGGCTGATTTCACCTTTCACCTTTCACTTTTCACTTTTCCTCCCTCTTCCCTATCTTCACTCAAACTTTTCCATGCGTATCAATTGGCGGATCATATTGGTGGTGATTGCGGTGATTCTGGTGAGCGGAACGATTTTTTATTCGCAGTATGTAGCCGGGAAAATAGCTACCGAGGAAAGAATGTACGTGACCGTTTGGGTGGAAGCACAACGAACCATCTTGAACTCTTATGATACTTCCAATCTAAACTTAGCGACTTTTATCTCATCAGAAAATCAGGAAATACCCATCATTGAAACCAATGAGAACGATAGCATCACCGGTAACTACCTGAATCTTGACAGCAGTTTGGTGGCATCGGATAGTACTTATTTACAAAGCAAGCTCGAAGAATTCCGCCGATACAATAATAAGCCCATTGTATTGGTGATGAAAGACAATCCCTATACAGCCAATCATTATTACTATGGACAAAGTAAACTGCTGAAAGAAGTGAAGTTGTATCCATTGGTTCAATTAATCATTGTAGCCTTATTCATAGCGATTGCGATCATGGCTGTTCAATCGCATTACAAGAGTGCACAGAATCAATTATGGGCTGCCATGGCCAGGGAAACGGCACATCAACTGGGCACCCCTGTTTCCAGTTTGGAAGGATGGCTGGAAATTCTCAAACAGCAGGGAGAAAATCAACAGATCGTTCCTGAAATTGCCAAAGATGTAAAGCGACTGCAGTTGATTACAGACCGTTTTGGTAAGATAGGAAGTCAACCAAAACTTGAACCCGGCGATCCTTTTGAACAAATTGATCAGATGATTGCTTACATGAAAAAAAGATCCGGTGGACAAGTACAATTTGAATTTACCAAGCAGCCACTAGCTGTTCAGCCGAAATTCAGTGCGCCATTATTTGATTGGGTGATCGAAAACCTGATCAAAAATGCCTTAGATGCCATGGAAGGAAAAGGTACCATCACAATTGAAGCACATAGCACACATGAGGAATTACAAATTGATGTAACAGATACAGGAAAAGGAATCAGTGGCGTGAATATCAATAAAGTATTCAAACCTGGTTTTACAACGAAAAAAAGAGGTTGGGGACTGGGTCTCCCCCTCAGTAAGCGCATTATTGAAGAGTACCATGGCGGTAAGCTTTTTGTACGATGGAGTGAAAGTGGTAAAGGAACCAGCTTTCGAATCATTCTGCCTCTTCCTGAAGATGGGTCCCCATTACAGACATAGAAGATTCTCCATAGCTGCTCATCACTGCAAACCATTGTTGTAAAGCATGTGGTGTAGCGGTTTCTACATACAAGTTGGCTTCTTTGCAATAATTCAGCAATTCATGTTCAATTTTTCTTACATCATCATACTGTTGTTGATTGCCCAATTTGTGCAGACAACGGTTCATCCGTGATAATTTCTCATCCGACAAATGATCAAAAGCGTGCTGCTGTAATAATTGCCCGGTGGCACTTACCAGCAAAGTACATGACCTTGTTTTCATAGTGAATAATTTACTGCAAGTGACAACTGTAACATAACCGTACAATGATTAAATTGTAAAGGAATTGTTACCCGATTTTTTTGTGCATAATCTGTGAATCTGTGACAAACAATATTACTTGTAGGCAGTGGCTTGTTTCTGATTTACCCAACCTTTTATCGTATCTCCATCATTTGAATGAGGAAACCCGAAATCGTTTTGGACCGCATCCTTTTACTAAGGAAGCTTTGGAACATTTATATCATTATAATGATTACACAGGATTTATTGTAATAGAAAACAACAGCACTTTTATTATAGGATATGCCATTGTGAAATTGGGGTATCTGGAACACGATCATCCCAGGTTATTTAGTTACAATATTCAGCCAAACCATACTACAGATGCTACCTACGCCCCTTCTTTAGCAAATGACTGGCAAGGAAAAGGAATTGGAAAAGTGCTATGGAATCATACTAAAAACTACTTACAAAAACTGCAAAAACAAAGAGTCATTTTATGGGGTGGTGTTCAGGAAGATAATATGGTAGCCGTCAACTATTACAATAAAATCGGATTTATAAAGATTGGCTCATATGAGTATAATGGAAAAAATAATTTAGATATGGTGTGTACTATTCAATAAAAAAAGTGGCGAACATATAGGATCTGTTCGCCACTTTTATAATCAAGTAAAAAGTAAAAAATCAAAAGTCAAAATCTGACATCAGACATCAGAAATCAGACATCTATTTATCCGCTTGTCTCTTCACCGTACCTCCACTGCTTACATTGATATTACGTATCAATCCATCCCCTTTGAATCTTACATAACCACCACTACTGGCTTCTGCTGAAATTTCCTTGTTCACAGATACCTGAACGCCGGCGCCACTGCTTACATCTGCTTTGCAATAGGTTACATTCAAATCGTAGCCACGGAAAATACCGCCACTGCTACCGTCAACATTCAATGCTGAAGCTTTGCCTGCAACGGTAATGGTTCCTCCGCTGCTTACATCGGCAGTTAGTTTATCTAGGTCAACAGATTTGGCTTGAATAGAACCTCCACTGCTCGCTTCTAAACCATCCAACTGTGTGTAAGAAACATACACGACCACTTTCCAATTTCTTCTTCTCTCCCAGAATTTCCAATCGTCATTTTCTCTACCAATTCTTAAAACACCATTGGTAACAGTTGTTTTTACTTTGTCTAACAAGTCTGCATCATTGGTGGTAACAGCCAATTCTTCTTTGCTGCCTTTGGTCAGAATCACCTGTATACCTGCTGAAGTTTTTACCGCATGGAAAGATCCGACATTCCTTTTTTGAACGTTCTCCCCCGATACCACTTCCTGCCCCAAAGCCATAGAAAACAGCATGGTAAGGGCGAATAAACTAGACAATATTTTTTTCATACACTGTTTGTTTTAGGGTGTAACGGGGAGGAGGGGGAAAAGTTACAGTTTGAGATTAATAAGCTACAAGCTTCACGCTTCATGCTGCAAGAGAGATGTAGATTCCTCATAAAAAACTTGCAGCTTGCGGCGTGAAGCCTGCAGCCTGGAGCTCTTACCTCAAAACCACCGCCCCCAACGCCGGTAAATGCACTTTTAACCGGTAGCATTTGGAAGGTTTGTCTACCAGTTCGGATTGGATTTCGGGGTTAAAGACATCTCCTGTTCCCCAGAATTCTTTGGCATCACTATTAAAGATCTCCTGCCATTTACCTTTTCCATGAACATAAATTTCCCAATCCTGACGAACTATTGGTGTTACATTCAATATCACTAGTACATCGTCTTTCTCTTTTTTTCCTTTGCGTTTATAGACCATCACTGATTCACTTCGATGGTTTAAGTCTACCCATTCAAACCCATCCGGTTCAAATTGTTTTTCATACAGCGAGGGTTCTGATCGGTATAGTTCATTTAGTTTTTGAACACAGTACTTCATTCCACCATGACTCACAAACTGTAATAATTCCCATTGTAATTCACTTTTATAATTCCACTCACTGGTAGCACCGAATTCATTACCCATGAACAACAATTTTGCTCCCGGGTGTGTAAACATGTAAGTATAAAGGATTCTCAGATTCGCGAACTTTTGCCATTCATCGCCTGGCATTTTATACAACATCGGACTCTTGCCATGTACCACTTCATCATGACTCAAGGGTAACATGAAGTTCTCATCATTGAAATACATCATGCTAAAGGAAAACTTATCCTGATGAAACTGACGATAAATCGGATCCATTTTGAAATAATCCAAGGTATCATGCATCCAACCCATCATCCACTTCATCCCAAAGCCGAGTCCGCCTTCGAATGTTGGTTTGCTGATCTTTGGCCAATCTGTTGCTTCTTCAGCAATGGTTTGCACATCTGCAAAATCGCGGTATAGAGTTTCGTTCAAATCTTTGATGAAAGCAATCGCTTCCAGATTACCATTACCACCAAATTCATTCGGCTCCCACTGACCTTCGTTCCTACTGTAATCAAGACGCAGCATCGAGCTCACTGCATCCACCCTCAATCCATCTGTATGAAATTTATCGCACCAAAACCTTGCGCTGCTGATGAGAAAGGATTTTACTTCTCCCCTTTTATAATTAAAAATATAAGAGTTCCAATCGGGGTGATATCCTTTTCGCATATCTGCGTACTCGTAAGTATGCGTACCATCAAACATGAATAATCCATGTGCATCGTAGGGAAAATGTGAGGGTACCCAATCGAGTATCACGCCAATACCTGCCTGATGAAACGCATCTACCATGGCTGCATAATCCTGTGGTGTACCGAAACGGGAAGTAGGCGCAAAATATCCGGTGCCTTGGTATCCCCAGCTGCCATCAAAAGGATGTTCCATCACCGGCATGAACTCTACATGTGTAAAGCCCATTTCTTTCACATAAGGCACCAATCTTTCTGTGATCTGTTGATAGGTATTGTAAACTTCTTCATTGTTTTTATCCGGACGCATCCAACTGGCCAAATGCACTTCGTATACAGACCAGGGAGCATCTAATGCATTGTTTTTGGAGCGTTGTTGCATCCATTCTTGGTCCTTCCATTCATAATCGGTTTGCCAAGTGATGGAAGCAGTATATGGACGTTTCTCCCAAAAATGCGCAAAGGGATCTCCTTTATCCAGTTTGATTCCTTTAAAACCGTGGATATGATATTTATATACTTCTCCGGTCTTGATCCCCGGAATAAATCCTTCCCAAATACCTGAATTATCCAGACGAACTTTTAAGGGGTGAGACTCCTTGTTCCACTCATTAAAATATCCGGTAACACTTACAAATGTGGCATTGGGTGCCCATACGGCGAAATAAGTCCCTTCGGTATCCAGTACTGTAATTTGTTTATTACCAAAATAATCATAGAGCCGATAATGCGTGCCTTGCTGAAAGTTTTGCACGTCTTCATTTGAAAACAAAGAATAATTCCATACAGACTGTTCAGCATCAACAAAATGGATCTCTTCGTATTTCTTATCCGTCGTTCCAACCTTTTGTCCGCTTGTGTCTCCTTCTGACAGATTAGATCTTGAGGTAGTCTTTGACTTATTAATTTTATCGTTCATGGGTTCAAAGAGATCAGATTAAAAAAATTATTAACATTAATTTATAACTATACATTTAGTTATTAAACATTTTTTATGGATTTTGCTGTAACAAGCATCTAATGCTGCAAGCTACCAACAATGAAAAAACTAACTGCTATTCTGCTGGTGATCGGTTTCTGCACCATCTCTTTCAGCTATGCCCAAACGGGTTCCCTTAAAGGTACGGTTGTTGACTCTACCAATAAAGTAAATCTCCACAATGCTGTAGTTTCCTTATTAAGACCCAAGGATTCTGTGTTGGTCAAGTTTGTAAGAACCAATCCACAAGGCGCATTCGAGTTTTCAAATCTGCCGGCAGGAAAATTCATCGTGATGATCACTTACCCTGATTATGCAGATTATATTGATGATATAGACCTTTCGACTACGCTTCAAAAATCAATGGGTAATGTATTTGTTACCACGAAAGCCCATTTATTGGAAGAAGTGATCGTGAAACAAAGGATTGCCGCTATACGTATGAAGGGCGATACCACTGAATATCGGGCAGATAGTTTTTATGTTGGTCCCAATGCCAATGTACAAGACCTTTTAAAACGTATGCCGGGTATTCAAGTAAATAGTAAAGGTGAGATCACCGCTCAGGGACAAAAAGTAGAGAAAGTGTTGGTGGATGGAGAAGAATTCTTCAGCGACGACCCTGCCGTAGTAACGCAGAATTTACGTGCAGATGCGATTGATAAAGTGCAGGTATTTGATAAAAAAAGTGATCAGGCTGTGTTTACGGGGATTGATGATGGACAAACGGCTAAAACCATCAACCTTCAAATGAAAGAAGACGCCAAAAAAGGTTATTTCGGTAAAGTAGAAGCAGGTGCTGATTTCGACAAGTACCGTTATGGGAAAGGCATGTTGAATGCTTTTAAAGGCAAGCGAAAATTTGCTGCGTTTATCACGAACGACAATACCAAGTTTGAATCTTTAAACTGGAATGAAAGAAATAATTATAGCGGTGGCTCTGATAATATGACGGTGATGGATGATGGTGGTATCGCTATTTTTGATGGTGGTGGCGATGAGTTCAGTTATGGTCAAGGTTTACCTACTTCTACAACGGGTGGATTGTTGTTTAGTAATAAATGGAATCAAGACAAACACAATATCAACAACTCTTATCAATACAATAATTTGAATGTTCGTGGTCTTAACAGAACCAGTACACAAACCATTTTACCGGATACCACTTTTTTCAATACACAGGAACAGAATTTTGTGAGTGATAGAAGACGTAACCGCATCAATAGCAAATATGAGTTGCGTATTGATTCTACCAGCACTTTGAAGATGACACTGACCGGTTCGATTATCAATAACAGAAACGCCAACAGCTTTTTGGGCAAAGCCATCAGTGAAGAAGGGCAATTGATCAACCAGTCAGATAGAACAACCACTAATGACGGTGAAGACAGAAATTTATTGGGTTCATTACAATGGCAAAAACGATTGAAGAAAAAAGGAAGAACACTATCATTCAACGGCGACTTTTCAATCATGAACAAAACAAATGATGGATTCCTTTTTGCGAAGAATGATTTCTACGATAAAAATGGAAATTTGGTTCGTCAAGATAATCTTGACCAGTTTAAAACCAATACGGAAGATCTTTCGGGCGTCAATGGTCGTCTTGCCTATACAGAGCCTCTCTGGAAAAATACATTCCTTGAGTTGAATTATCGTTTCTCACTGAATAGAAATGATGCGGAAAGAAACACGCTGGAGAAAACGACACCGGGAGGTAAATATGAAAACCGTATTGATACATTGAGCAATCATTTTATTTATAACAACAACACCCACACCGGTGGTTTCACTTTTAGATTAAATGAAAAGAAATATAGCTTATCCATTGGCATGGCGGCTGGAAGTGCAAGGTTCAATTTAGATGATATCAATACCGGTGCTAAACGCAGCATTCAATTCGCCAACTTATTACCTACTGCAGTTCTTACATTCAATCCGAAGAAACAAACAAGACTGAGATTCAATTATACGGGTAATACAAGAAATCCAACGTTACAGCAAATACAGCCATTTATTGACAATATCGATCCGTTGAACATCACCATTGGAAATCCTAATCTAAAACAAGAATTCAGGCATAATTTCAATATTAATTTTAGTGACTACAAGGTTTTGAAAAGCAAAAACTTTTTCCTGAGCGGTAATTTAACAACAACGAATAATGCCATTACGAATGCAAATTTCATTGACAGTCTAGGAAGAAGGGTAAATCAGGCTATCAATGTAAATGGTAATTACAATGCATATTTCTGGAGTAATTATGGTTTTGACATATTCCCTTCTTACAACTTAGGTTTTGGATTTAGCCCAGGCTTTAATCGATTTGTAAACCGAGTAAACGGCTTAGAAAATGTGAGCACCAATAATACATATCGATTTACTATTAATCTTGGCCATTGGACTGAGAAGAAGCTAAGTTTCTATACAAGTTTTTCATCGACACTGAATAATTCAAAGTCGTCAATCCGTCCTAATGTTGTTACGAATTTCTGGTCTCATACAGGATACGCAGATGTAACTTTAAAATTACCTGCCAAATTATTTTTCCAAATGGATGCTCAAATAACTATGTATCAAAAAACAGCTCAGTTTGCCAATAACAGCAATGTATACATCGTAAATAGCTATTTGAAGAAAACCTTTGGTAAGTCTGATAAACTGGAGATGAAAGTATCCATCAACGATATCTTCAATAACAACCAAAATATCCGAAGAAATATTAGTACCAACTTCATCACTGAAACCATACAGCAAAATATCCAACGTTTCTGGTTATTTACTATTGCGTACAACTTCAGTAAAAATGGCAAACCAACACAAGGATTCTAAAAGATTGAACCATGAAAAAGTTAATGACATTCTTATTTGTACTGGCTTTTTTGAATAGCTTTTCACAAGCGAGATTCATCAGTTCCGGCAGAATAGAGTTTGAAAGAAAATACAATCAACACAGTCAGTTTGAAGGACAAGAAGAAGGCATTTGGGTAGCTGAGATGAAAAAGAACTATCCAAAAATGGTAACTGATTTTTATGAACTGAGATTCAATTCCGAAAAATCTGTTTATAAACTGATGAAAGAAAACCCGGACAATAAATATTTGTGGATGGGTAAACCCAACGAATCAGATGTTGCTGTAAAAGACCTCGCTAAAGGAACTTTATCGATTCAACGAGATGTGTTTGAACAAACCTATATCATACAAGATAGTCTTCGTCAATTAGAATGGCGTATCACGGATGAAACCAGAACCATTGCCGGATTTGAATGTAAAAAAGCAGTGACCCGTATTTGTGATTCGGTGTATGTAGTCGCTTTTTATACGGATCAAATTCTGGTGAACAGTGGTCCGGAAAGCTTTAGTGGTTTACCCGGCATGATCCTAGGATTGGCAGTACCGAGATTACATACAACATGGTTCGCAACAAAAGTTGAATTGATTGAACCCACTCCCGGACAGCTCTTCCCTTCTCAAAAAGGAAAGAAAGCTACCTGGCAACAAGTCTCTGCAGACTTGAACAAAGCCATGAAAGACTGGGGACGTGGGGCCGATAGAATTCTATGGAGTGCCTTACTATAGCATCAATTCAATGAAGGCTTAGGGGCATTTGTCATCAGACTATTGGTGGCTAAGATCAATGCCTGAATAATGAATGCTATAGCGATCAGTAACGCCATTTCCAAAGTTGTCAAGATCACGGATCCGGCAACAATGGATTTAGACTCCTGATTTAATTTTGTACCCTCTTCAATCTGAATGGTTGACAGCTGTCTCAATTGTGCATTCAACTGTCGATACGATTGTTTTAATCCATCATACAAAGTCGGATTGATAGCTGCCATATTCAATACATGAGCTTCCTTTGTCTGCAGAAGCTGGTACTGTTTCGTAAAATCTTTAAAAGTAGCTGTTTCAGCCTGCGTAAATTTTGTCTTTTTGTAGGATTTGATCAGATCAGCAATCGCCGCATCATGAAAATACAGTGAATGATTCAACTGATGAGAGTTTACATTTTTCCCATCGAAATACTGATCCGTTAACTGATGTTTTTGGTACAGGTGATCAGAAATTTTATAGATATAACTTTCCACGAGTAATCTGTCTTCATATACAGAAGAAAAAGAGTCACCCAACATCGCAACATTCTTACGATCCATTACATTCTTGCAAAAGACCATTGCCAGAACAATCCCCAATAAACCTGCCACTTTCATACGTGGTCCGATAGCATAAGCCCAATTCATAGTTAATGATTTAAGGATGAAACAATGTTGTGCTCCTTATCAATTTAACCAATAAAACTGAGGAAACCTAAGGATTGGGGAGTTGTAATATCTTAATGTGTATTTTATTGCCACTGAGGGCACTGAGGAACACAGAAATAGATGGTTCAGTGCCTTTCTGTGCCCTCAGTGGCAATAAAAGTTACTTATTAGCCCTCATCCTCTTCGGCCCATACCACAACCAGAATCCGGTAATGGTGAAGAGTAACAAAGCCAATCCCATAATAGTCGTATAGATCAACTTAAAAGTGCCGGAGGGAATATTCAGATAATGGTCTACCAAAGAACCATCGTGGATCTTCTCAATATAATCTGCTCTTCGTTTCTCAATATGCAACAATGCACCGGTAGCGGCATCTATTTGCACCGCCGTAAAATGATCTGTAAATAAAAATTTCACCATCCCCTTTTCCGGTCTAAAATCAATTCGATCGATATGGGTGGATAAACTACTATCAGACTGCTTCAAATAATAAACGGCTTGTTGAGTTAGACTGTCTACCGACAACCAATCTTTAGATAAGGTTGAACTGCCTTTGTATGATTTTGCTAAGAGTAGCCCATTACTATTTTTCTTCCATCCCAACAATAATCCGGTAACAGCTACAATAAAAAAGAATACAAATAGCAAAGCACCTGTAACTCTATGCACTTTTCTGAATACCCTTAAAACTTTGGCTTGCGCTTGCCGCTTCGTTACTTGATCTGACATACCCAGCTTTTACTGAAACGCTAAATATATTCAATATCGAGTAATGGAGGAGTATTTTATGCTGACCGGATTAATCAGCCATAATGCAATGCGTATAGATGACCATTATTCAAAATGCTGCAGATTCACTGCTTTATAACTCCATTTATCGAGTGTACCATCGAAGCTCACAGTAACCCATTCTTTCGCAAAAGGATTCCAAACAACTCCCCATAAATTATGTTTCCCATCGCCTCCGGTGTATAACAAATTCCCTTCTCGATCCCATACACGCAATCGATCACTGGCGGTGGCCAATAATGAACCATCATGATTCCATTTCATATCCCTATACTCCATTTTACTTTTCTTGATGGTTTTGAATAATTTCCCTTCTGTAGTCCAGAATTGCAATAATGTAGGAACACCTTCTTGTTCATGACCATAATCACCGCTCACAAAGAAAAGTCCATTTGGATGCCATTCAACTGCCAATACCCCTGTCGCTTCTTCCCGATGTTTTAATACGGCTAGCTTCTTTCCACTCATGTCATACATACGAATATCATCCCCACTCACCAGCAATACATTTTTGGAAGGATGCCAATCTATGTCTAGATAACTATTGTTGTCTTCTTTGGCAATGGTTCTAATCAATTCTCCTTTTTCATTCCATATTTTGACCAGGTGATTATCAGTTGCCGCTAAAAACTTGCCATTGTAACTCCAACTGACTCCCCTAGCCCCCCATGCTGCACCTACTAAAGGAATGGAATCACCTGTCACCATATTCCTTAGATGCATTTTTTTATCACCGGTAGCTACGGCTAATAATTGTCCATTGGGTTGCCATTCCATGCGTCTGATCATGGAATTGACCGGAAAGGTTTTGATCAGCTTTAAATCTTTGTATTGATACAATCTGATCTGTTGATCATCGCCACCGGTTACTACAAAACGACCACTATGATCAATGGCTACAGTCCATAACCCCTTACCCGGTGATGCTATCAAAGCACTCGATATCCATAAACTGTACACTAATAAAATGATTCGTTGCATAATAGCTGATTTAAACCTGTAACCAATCCGGAGAACTATCTGTAGGTGTATTGATCAGGATCGGGATACCATCCGGAGAATGGAATCGGATCGACAACATTCCCAAATGTGACTCATACGGACCTTCAAATGCAATCTTATGTACTGTCAAATGCTGCATCACTGCTTTCAGATCGTCAGTTATAAAACTGATCTGTGTTGCTCCTGCTGGTAGATGTTTAGACAGATTCAGATCCACTCCTTTTTGTCCACTATTGAAAACCGTTAATCCATCTTGCTCTATAGCAGGTTGCAGTCCAAGTAGCTTGAAGAAAGCACTGGCAGCAGACAGATCATGAGACCCCATTTCAATTTCATGTATGCGAATCTTCATGTGCAGGTTTGTGGTCAACAGGTTTTTCTTTTTTGACACCCATCATACCTCCCATCATGATCAATGCTGTCAATACAATGACTTGGATAATGAGTGAATTATCAACCATGGATATTCTGTCTTCAGGCAATATGGAGAGGAATAAAAGAATCGTGATCAATCCTCTTGGTGCTATAAACAGCAAAGGAAAAAGAGGCAACCCCGATATTTTCAATTGAATAGCCCTGATCAAAAAGATGGCAGCTACCACAATTCCAGCCCACAATAGTGTTTGCAGATTGATAAGGTCTGCTGTTTCCAATAAATAACCAAAGAGAATGAAAAAGAAAGTCCTGATTACAAATGCAGCTTCTGTGGCTATTTCTCTGAACTTGTGTACTTCTTTATCCAGATTATCGGGCTTTAGTAGCGCTATATATTTATATTTTTTGAGTGCATCCAGATTCCCCAGAAAGATGCCGAATAAAAGAATGAATAATAAGGATGGTAAATGATAGATCTTAGAAATAGTATAGATCAGAATCAACATCACCATGATGGGAATGAACTTGATATGATGATTGATTCTACCCAATAAATAGGATAGACCAACCGTTGCAAAAAAAGAAACAATCAATATCAAAACCAACTGCCATCCAAATTCAAAGAATGCATGCCCATCAATAACAGCATTCAAAGCAATAAAATTAAAAAAGATGACACCTACGATATCTGACAAGCTACTTTCATAGGTCACGAACTCACGATCATAGGTTTTCAAATTTTTAGCAGTAGGTATCGCAATGGCACTACTGATTACAGCTAATGGAATGACATTGACCAGACTTTGCTTAAAATTATAGCCGCTGTAATAACTCAATAAGCCGGCGAGTATCAATCCAACAGCAAGGATGGGGAAGAAAGAAACAAAAAAAGCTTTCTTCACCATGGGTAGTTTAGACTTATCCAATTCCAATTCGAGAGAACCTTCTAATACAATCAGGATCAATCCTATGGTACCAAGTATGGGAAGTAATGAGGAAAGATCAGGAACAACTACATTAAAAAAAATAGTCAGCTGCTTGATGACCCAACCCAAGAGAAGCAATAAAATTACAGAAGGTATTCTTGTCTTAGCAGAACTCAGATCAAACAAGTATGCCAATAAAATAAGAATGCATAGTGTAATGATGATAGATGTGGTCATACCTGCAATATAAGGTATGAAAATTGTTTTTCATAATGCCGTAAATATGCTTATTAATAGATTAACAAAGCTGTTTCACTAAATTAAGTAGGCTGTATCAAATCCCAGAGATTGCCATACAAATCTTTGAATACAGCTACTGTGCCATACGATTCTTTTTGTGGAGGTCTTACAAAGACAACGCCTTTATCGGTGTAGAGATTAAAATCACGTTCGAAATCATCGGTATATAAAAAGAGAAATACACGTCCTCCGGTTTGGTTGCCGATGTATTGTTCTTGTACAGCGCCATCTGCTTTTGCCAATAACAAAGCAGTAGCAGCACCTTTAGGAGCTACACGTACCCATCGTTTGGTAGATGATAGTGTTGTATCTTCTAACAACTCAAATCCAAGAACATTCACATAGTATTGAATGGCTTCATCATAATCTCTGACCACTAAACTGATATGTGCTATTTGTTGCGCCAATTTATTTCGATAATTCAATGATCATGGTACCATTGGCTGCTACTTCAAAATTCTCTCCAATTGATGTTCCGGAAATAATATCTTTTCCTTTTGTAAAACCTTTTGTGCGTTCACTGTAATCCGCCAATGACATTTTTTTTACCGATGATGACGTATTGATCACACACATTACGGTATGTAGATCATCATATCGGAAATAAACATACAATCCATCAGCAGGAAGAAATTGCGTGGTCTTTCCTGTGGTTAATGCAGCAGAATTTTTACGATACTGTGCAATGGTTTTTACATAATCAAAAGCCTGTTGTTCTGCTGTGGTTCGACCTTGTACAGTAAACTTATTCTGTGCATCACCCTCAAAACCACCCGGAAAATCCAATCGCACCATGGCATCACTTGGATTTTTAAAATTCTTCATCAGTATTTCTGTTCCATAATACAACTGAGGAATACCCCTTAATGTGAGCAACAATGCAATACCTTGTTTGTATCGGTTCATGTCTTCATTCACTACAGACAAAAAACGATCCATATCATGGTTATCCAGGAAGATGCAATTGTTCTTAGGTTCCTTATAAAGAATATCCTGTGCCAATGTCATGTAGAGTTTGTTCACGCCTTCTGTCCAGCCAAAGGGTTGGTTCAGTGTTGCCATGATGGCGCTATTCAAAGGGAAGTCTGTAACACCTTCTGCATTGTGACGGAAAGGAACATCCATATTATTTCTGGTGAAATAAGCACTGCCGGTAACAGTGTTTGTCCAGGCTTCTCCGAAGATGGTAAGTTTTGGATACTCTCTCAACAAAGCATCATTGATACGGTTCAGGAATGGTTCATCACAATATTTATAGGTATCCACTCTCCAACCATCTACACCAAACTCTTCGGTGCTCCAGATCGCGTGTTGAATTAAAAAATTAGCAACGAATGGATTGCGTTGGTTCACATCCGGTAAGTGTGGCACAAACCAACCATCCAACATTTGCTTTTGATCTTTTTCACTGGAATACTTTCCAAACAAGGCTTCATCACGATGATTGCTACCGGTATACTTGTCCCAACGGTTCACCCAATCAGCTGAAGGCGGGTCTAAAGCCATCCAATGGTGAGAGCCGATATGATTGTACACGGCGTCTTGAACGAGTTTCATACCATTGGCGTGTAATGCATCAGATAGTTCTTTGTAACTGTTGTTGCCTCCCATACGAGGGTCAACTTTGTAATGATCCGTAAACCAGTAACCATGATAGCCACTCATCATGCCGGCTGCTTCTTTGTTCAGCGGCATATTGTTCTCGATTACAGGTGTCATCCATAAAGCGGTTACACCCAATTCTTTCATGTAATCGATATGGTTTTGAATCCCTTTTAAATCACCGCCATGTCTTCTTAATACATCTTTCCGATCACTGCCGTTATCATGCATATTGGCAAACTGATCATTGGAAGGGTCGCCATTACTAAAACGATCGGGCATGATCAGGTAAATCAAATCCTTTGCAGTAACTCCTTGTGCAAACTTTGTGCCTCTACCCTCTCTTCTTTTTTTAAGTGCCCAAGTATATGTTTTTGATTGTTTATTGCTAGTAGTAATAATGGATATGTTACCGGGTTGTGCTGATTTGCTAATCGATACATCCAGGACCAGGTATTTTCCATTACTAAAACGATGGGTACGTAATAAGCTCACGCCGGGATATTGCACACGGACATTTGATCGTGAAAATTGACTGTCATCACTTTTTAAGATCAATTGAACACGATCTCTGTTCATGCCTGCAAACCAATGTGTGGGGTACATGGTAAGTTCTTGTGCATTCACCAAGAATATCATCCAAACTGCTAATAGTGTACTGAATAGCTTTTTCATAATATTTAATCATGAGCGTTGTATTTATCTTAACACGCTACTGTTTATATTTTTTTTTACTCCTGGGCCGTATGGCCCCGTCTCTGTTCCCGGGCTGCATTGGCCTCTTTTCAGATCTGCTGCGCATGATCTGAAATGTCTTCGCTACGCTTGACACCGACCCCAATGAGGCCCGTACACAGAGACTGATGAAGAATGCTTCTTCTTGGCTTGCGAATATACTAAGTGAATTTTCCAGTATCCGCCTTTACTTTTACTTTGATAAATGATCAGAGTTATTTCTTTACTTCTTGATTTCGTTTATGCTTTTTCTTGCTTAATGCGTATAGCACCTGCATCATACACAAACAACACACTCACAGCTCCGCATAACATGAGGAACCCCGCCAATACAATAGCATAGATTGGCTGACCACCATAAATATTTTTTACGATCCATCCACCACCAATACCATTGATGATTTGTGGTAAAGTGATGAAGAAATTGAATATCCCCATATAAATACCCAGTTTACCTGCAGGTATAGAACCGGATAAAATCACATAAGGCATTGCCAAAATACTCGCCCATGCCAATCCAACACCAATCATTGAATAAGTCAGCATGGCGGGGTCTTTGATAAAGTAAATAGAGATCAATCCAACACCACCTGCAATGAGTGAAAATGCATGGGTTCCTTTTCTTCCTAAGAATTTAGCAACAACAGGTATGAACAATGCATAGATGGCTGCCACTAAATTATAGGTGCCAAATGCAGAGCTCACTTTATTGCCTGCTTCATTGTAAGCTACTGATCTTGCATCATCAGGTGATAATCCGTATACATGCGTAGCAACAGCATCTGTTGTAAATACCCACATGCTGAACAATGCAAACCAGGAAAAGAATTGTACCAATCCCAATTGTTTCATGGTCTTGGGCATATTCTTAAAATCTTTAAAGATGGCGCCGAGTCCTTCTTTTTTGGAAGCTTCATCTTGCTTGCCATGGTATTTTTCATACTCTTCAGGTGGATATTCTTTCGATAGAAAAACTGTTACCAGAATGGCAGTAATAAAAACGGCAGCACCGATATAAAATGCATACTTGATATTATCTGCTACACCTGATTCCCCCGCTTCCTGCGAGAATCCGCTCTTTGCGAGAATAGAGGGGAGTTCTGATCCTACTACTGCACCAATACCGATCAGAAAAGTTTGTATGGCAAAGCCACTGGTTCTTTGTGAATCGGGTAGATTGTCTGCTACCAAAGCTCTGAAGGGCTCCATGGCAACATTAAATGAAGCATCCATAATCATCACCATACCGGCACCAATCCATAAAGCAGGAATGATGGATGACATCGCTGCTGAATTCGGAAGAAAGACCAAGGCAGCTGATGATAACAAAGCACCCAATAAGAAATAAGGCTTTCTTCTTCCTAAGCGATTCCAGGTTCTATCACTATAATGACCAATCAACGGCTGTACAATCATCCCCATCAACGGCGCAACGATCCAGAACATGGGCAGGTGTTCTACATCTGCACCAAATGAACGGAGTATGCGACTCGTATTTCCATTCTGTAATGCAAATCCGAATTGAACACCTAAGAAACCAAAACTCATGAAAAATATCTGCGTTAGCGACAAACGTGGTTTGGGCATGAGACCCGCTGAGCTAGTGGATACCGGGGATGAACTTGCCATGGCAATCGTTTAATATAGGTTAGCTTAATTATAAAGTTTAGCCGCAGATTAGAGTAAAAAATCTGCGAATCTGCGGCTAAAATAAAAATCAAATCACAAATCCATCAGGCAATACAGCCAGCTTCTTCACCACTACAATACCATCTTTCACAGTGTACAAAGCATGGTCTGTATTGGCCAAATGTTCACCACCATTAATACGTACATCATTACCAATGCGACAATTTTTATCAATAATGGCATCTTTGATATAACAACGTTCACCGATACCGATCTTTGGTAATCCTTTCGCAGTATTCGTTGCCATCTCTTCAATGGTCTCATAATAATCATTACCCATCAGATAGCTATTCACTACGGTAGTTCCATGTCCAATACGGGAACGAATACCCACCACACTCTGTTCTATTCTACTCGCATGAATGATCGATCCTTCAGCGATGATGGTTTTCTCCAAAGTAGTGCCACTGATCTTTGCCGGTGGCAACATGCGTGCGCGACTGTATACCGTTTTATTGTTATCAAATAAATTGAAAGGTGGTATCTCTTGTGTGAGCGCGAGGTTGGCTTCATAGAAAGAATAAATATTTCCAATATCTGTCCAATAACCATCGTATTGGAAACTGATCACTTTATAATTCTCGATAGAATCCGGAATGATCTCCTTTCCAAAGTCGGTAGCATTGGGATGTACATTGTTCAGCAAATGATACAATGCATGTTTACTGAAAATATAAATACCCATGGAAGCCAGGTAATTTCTTCCTGCTTTCTGCATGTCGGCTCCGGTATCACTCACCCAATCAGGTAATAATTCTTTCTTGGGTTTCTCAATAAAGGAAGTGATAAAGTTTTCATCATCGGCTTTGAGGATACCAAACTCAGGTGCATCTCTTTCATCCACCGGAATGGTAGCAATAGAAATATCGGCACCTTTTGCTTTATGGCTTTCCAGCATCTCACTGAAATCCATTTGGTACAACTGATCACCACTCAAGATCAAGATGTATTCAAAATCCATATTTGAAATATGGCGCAATGATTGTCTCACCGCATCCGCAGTACCTTGGTACCAACCCGGATTATCAGGTGTTTGCTCTGCCGCCAGAATATCTACAAACCCAGTACTAAAAGCACTGAAGTGATAAGTATTCTTGATATGCTTGTTCAATGAAGCAGAGTTGAACTGCGTCAATACAAACATGCGATTGATATTGCTGTTGATACAGTTACTGATGGGAATATCCACCAAACGATACTTACCTGCAATGGGAACTGCGGGTTTTGATCTGCTTGCTGTCAAAGGATACAACCTTGTACCTGCTCCCCCACCGAGGATCACTGCTAATACGGATTTTGAGATACTGTTCATGGATCTTTGATTTTTTGATCTTTGATTTCTTGATTTTTTATCTGTGATTTTTATCTGTAATTTTTGACTTTTGATTTTTGATTTTTTACTTTATCTCTACTAAATCAAGAAATCAAACCTGCCTGTCGGCAGACAGGGATCAAAAAATCACAGATCACTTCAGGCTTTTATACACATTCGTATACTCATCCACTGTACTCTCCCAACTATGATCTATCTGCATCATGTGTTGGCGCATCCAGTTGAAATGTGTTTTGTCTTGGTACACAGACACAGCTCTACTGATTGCGTAAACAACATCATCTGCTGTGGCATGATTGAACCGAATACCAAATCCATCCGGATCACCCATGTCTACCACCGTGTCTTGTAAACCTCCGGTACTTCTTACCATCGGTACTGTTCCATAACGCATGGCATACATCTGATTGAGTCCGCATGGTTCTACCCTGCTGGGCATCAATAAAAAGTCTGCCCCTGCATACATGATATGACTCAATGTTTCATCATAACCAATAACCACATTGAATACACCTTTATATGGCTCTGCCATTTGTTGAAACTCCCATTCCACATTTGTCTCTCCACTACCTAATACCAGAAAGCTGGCTTGTCCCTGTGTTTGTTCAATACCTATGCGAATAGCATGTGGTAAAATATCTGCTGCTTTTTCTCCTACCAGTCTACCAATGAAAATAAACAAAGGCTTGGTAGCATCAAGTCCGAAACGTTCACAGAGTATCTTTTTATTCTTTTCTTTTCCGGCCGCTACTGTCTTTACAGTAAAATGATGTTCAAGGTATTTATCTGTAGCGGGATTCCAAACTTCATTATCAATTCCGTTTAAGATACCCACGCATTTACCCCGCTCATATTCAAACAATTTCTCCAATCCGTTGGAATTACTCCTGAGTTCATCCATATAGCTCCAACTAACAGTTGTTACTTTTGCTGCGCATTTGATTCCGGATGCGAGTGGATTGATGGTTTCATTCCAATCCAACATACCCCGCTTCCAAAGATCCCAACGCGGAACGTATCTACTTTTATCCCAACCCATCCATCCCTGGTATTGTGCATTGTGTATCGTGATAACGGTAGGCACTGTTTTCAGTGTATTGTAATCATAACAATACTGCATCATAAAAGGAATAAGACCGGTATGGTAATCGTGGCAATGCACCACATCCGGACGATGCTCCCAACTGGCGAGCCAATTCACAAATGCGATCTGAAAGGCGGTGAAGCGTTCGGCATCATCATCATAGCCATAGATCTTCTGACGATCCAGCAAACCATTGATATCAATCAGGTATAAATCGTATCCTAATTTATTGGTGGGTTCTTTAATAACAGTATAATCAAAAAACCAGTTACCTAAATTGGTTTGTCCTTTGAAGTCAACTGTCCATTCGTTGTCGTACAGAAATTTAGTGCGGTACATGGGCATCACTACTTTGGCCACATGTCCGGCTTTCACCTGGTATTTAGGAAGGGCGCCAACTACATCTCCCAATCCACCGGCCTTGGCCACCGGATAGCACTCGGCGCTGACATGAATAATCTCCATGAATTGCAGTTTGTCTTGTTTGCTCTCAATTTAAGAACTAAAATGCTACCATCAAATTCTACTTTTAAAATTTTTACATCTTCATTTTCTCATTATTTTACATCCTTCATTAAAACCAACGATTGTTATGACCCAGCCAAAGCAACCGACCAATACCGGCGCATTGACCACCCTAGTTGTCGTTTTTTTCTTTTGGGGTTTCATTGCCGCAGGTAATAGTGTCTTCATTCCTTTTTGTAAACATTATTTCAGTCTCGATCAATTTCAAAGTCAGCTGATTGATTTCGCCTTTTATCTCGCTTATTACCTCGGCGCACTCGGACTTTTTGCTTATGGTGCGTTTGGTGGAAAGGATTTAGTGGGAAAATGGGGATATAAGAAAAGTATTGTATATGGGCTTTTATTCTCTGCCATTGGTGCGGCTGCCATGATCATTGCAGTGAATGCAAATACGTTTGCCGGCATGTTGGTGGGTTTGTTTATTGTGGCTTTGGGCTTCTCCTTACAACAAACAGCTGCGCAACCTTTCTCCATTACTTTGGGTGATCCATCTACCGGTACCAGCCGTGTGAACCTGGGTGGTGGGGTGAACTCTTTTGGTACCACCATCGGTCCCATCGTTGTAGCACTTGCCTTGTTTGGTACCACTGCAGCCATTACGGATGAGCAGATCAAAGGTTTGAGTTTAAGTAAAGTCATTGTACTCTATAGTTGTGTGGGTGGATTGTTTATCGCTGCCGCCGCACTCTTTCATTTTTCCAAGAAAGTACCATCCGGTATCATGGAAGAAAAAACAGAGCCTGCGAATAAAGCATTGACTACACTTATTATCATGACAGGATTATTGGTGGTGATGTTTGTTCCCATCTTCAATAGTTATAAAAACCTAGCGCCGGATCTGAGTGCTGCTGCACAACATGAGTTGGAAACCTATCGTATGAAATGGTTGTTTGGTGCATTGGCAGTAGTGGTGGTTGGATTGATTGCTGCGAATTATACCGCTCAGAAAAAATCGGATGGATGGGGTGCGATGAAATATCCGCAACTCGTTTTGGGTATGCTGGGCATTTTTGTATATGTAGGTGTGGAAGTATCGATTGGAAGTAACCTGGGTGAATTGTTGAAGCAAGCAGATTTTGGTGGTTATCAATCATCACAGATCGCTCCTTTTATTTCTATGTATTGGGGTAGTTTGATGATCGGTCGCTGGGCCGGTGCCATCAGTGCTTTTGAATTGAAGAGCTCTACACATAAAGTGATGACTTTTATCGTTCCATTGGTAGCATTTGGTATTGTGATTGGTGCGAATAGCATTGCCCAATATGATATGACTCCTCTCTATTGGTATATCATCTGTGTATTGATTCAGATCGGTGCTTTTTATATCAGCAAAGATAAACCTGCTCGTACCCTGCTTATTTTTAGTGTACTGGGTGTAACTGCGATGGCCATTGGTATTTTCACCAAAGGCACGGTGGCTACTTATGCATTTTTAAGTGGAGGTTTGTGTTGTTCGATCATGTGGCCTTGTATTTTCTCATTGTCTATTGCCGGTTTGGGTAAGTACACCACACAAGGTTCTGCTTTCCTGATCATGATGATTTTAGGTGGTGGTATCATTCCTCCTATTCAGGGTAAGATGGCTGACTACCTGCAATCATCGAATGCCACAACAGCAGGTTATGGTATTCACCAATCGTATTGGGTTTGTTTACTTTGTTTTGCTTACTTGGTTTTCTTTGCAGTGGTCGTAAAAGGTATCTTGCGCAAACAGGGTATCGATTATGAAACTGAAAAATCAACCGGAAGCGGACATTAATTGTTTTGAATAAAAATTATTGAGTATGGCTACTACATCTGCTGCAATGGAACCTCTTGCAATAGGAATTGATATTGGTGGAACAGGTACCAAGTTTGGTATCGTTGACCGTGTGGGTAATGTATTGTTCTCGAGTGAAATGTCTACGCGTAAACATGCAGAAGTAGAAACATTTATTGATGAACTCTATCATCATCTCTCCGACCTCATCGCAAAAGCCGGAGGTGTAGGTCGTATGAAAGGTATTGGTGTGGGTGCGCCCAATGGCAACTATTATACAGGCACTATTGAATATGCACCCAACCTTCCCTGGAAGGGCATCATTCCTTTGGCCAAGATGATTGAAGATAAATTCAAACTACCTGTTACCCTCACCAATGATGCCAATGCTGCTGCAATTGGTGAAATGATGTATGGTGCGGCAAAAGGCATGAATGATTTTATCATGATCACATTGGGAACAGGTGTGGGTAGTGGTATTGTAGCCAATGGCAAACTGGTTTACGGACATGATGGCTTTGCCGGTGAACTCGGACATACCATCATCATCCCCGATGGACGCATGCATGATGGTACGGGTAAAAAAGGATCATTGGAAAGTTATGCTTCAGCCACCGGTGTTCGTTTGACCACATTGGAATTACTCGAAAAAAGTGACCAGCCCAGTTGGTTGCGTAATGTGCCGGTAGATGAGATCGATTCTAAAAAAGTATATGATGCTGCGATGGAAGGTGATGAACTTGCAAAGTCCATCTTTGAATACACCGGAAAAATATTAGGTCTTGCACTCGCCAATTTTGTGATGTTCTCCAGTCCCGAAGCCATCGTCCTCTTCGGCGGACTCACCAAAGCCGGTGACCTGATCCTAAAACCTACGCGTGAAAGCATGGAAGAAAATCTGATCCAGGTATTTCAGAATAAAGTGAAAATATTGGTGAGTCATCTGAAAGAGTCGGATGCTGCTATTTTGGGGGCTTCGGCATTGGTGTGGGAGAAGCAGTGAGCTTTGAGCCATTGCTGTCCGGAGAAAATTTATTTTTGATACCGGATGTCTGTGATTGTTGGATTAGAGCTATCCAATACAGTGTTTTGAGTTATGCAAGCCCTTAAGTTTTAAATAGATTCGGCGGCTGTAAGACTTGTTTTTGTTGTTGTATTTTATTGAGCAGTGATTTTTCTGGCCATTTGAGGAAGGCATTCAAGTCCAAGTAAGTCATTAAATGTAATCTGACCAGCCCTGTAAGGTTGGAAAAAGCCATTTTAGATTTACTACCCTTTCTAATTACTTTTAAAATCAGATCAGCAATCAATGCACACCAAATCTGTATTTTAATGGCATTGGCATTATCACCCAAAAAATATTGAAGTTCATAGTTTTGTTTGATGCGTTTAAAAAAGGTTTCAATCTGCCATCTCTGGCGATAGTAATTGGCTACTGTTATTGCTCTGAGTCTCCTG
>NZ_JBHYCW010000038.1:0-24122 GCF_051861365.1 Sediminibacterium sp.
CTTCAGTAGATTTAAGAGATAAATTCTTTAACTCACTTAAGATAGTAGAGTGACCTCCTGTAAAATTGCACGAAGTTCAACCCTTTAATTTCTCCCTCTCCTCACTTATTTTATAACATGGATAAGTCAAAGGAGGAGATTTCAGGAAACCCCAAAAACTGTTCAAAATTTTATAGGAATACATCATCAACATTGTGTTCAAATATTAATTAAACCAGTTGATTTAAGATAAGACATTTATACTCATTTTCTTCGCTGTATCAGATCCCTTATTTTGGATGCACTTTCATAATCCTCTTTGGCTAAGAGGTCATTGAGAAGAGATTGAAGTTCTTCCAGTGTATATTCCGAAACAGAGCCTCTCAAAAAACTAAACTTTTCGAATTCTTCACTAATTGCTGCCTTATGTAACAGAGGTTCGTAAATGAACACGGGGCAATCAAATCTTATTGCAAGCGCAAGTGCATCACTAGCTCGAGCATCTACTTTTTTTTCTTTATTTTCAAAATCAGTTAACACCAACCAAGCTTGAAATATTTCATCAACTATGTTATGAATAACTACCTCTTTTAATGTTGCCCCTAGTTGCGTAATTGTGGTTTTGAAAAGATCATGTGTAAGTGGTCTTGGCAATTCCATCCGCTCTAAATATATCGCTATTGCTTGAGCTTCAAAAGTGCCAATAATTATAACAAATCTTTTTTTATCAATCAGATCTTCAAGAACTAATGAAAAATTTCCTGGTGATGATTCACTGGTGCTCAGCGCTAAAATTTGAATTTCCCTTTTTTCCAACTTTTATAATTTTTCAAACATTTAATTACATCATTATAAATCTGCAAAGCTCATCCAAATCATCAAAAGGAGCAATAACCTGTCCATCTCCCAATAATTTATAAATTCCATTTGATTCAATTTCTATAGTATACCCCTTTTCAATTTGGATTTTGCTTGAACTATCATCAAGAACTTTAATTCCATAAGAAATTAAAGCATTTAGCAAGTTTTCCTTTTTTCTCATATCAGAAGATATTCTCAATAATGACTTTTGTCCCATATGTAATACATAGGGTAGATGAAATAAATACCAGTATTATTTGAAGTTTGACATTAGCTATAATCTTTTTATTAAATGGTAAGCTGAAAGTTCCAGCTGCAAATGTCATACCAGTCACTGAGCCCAATCCAAATAACAACAGATACAGAAGGCCATTTCCAACTGTAGTAGAATCACTCATTACTAATAAAATTAAAGCTCCACTTCCTGCCAGACCATGAAATAAACCAATTAAAAAAGCAGGCAAATGTGACCCATTGTTTACAGACCCATCTTCATGAGTATGAGTTGCAGCCATCGAATATTTTCTTTTGTACCATTGAATTATCCTGTGTATTCCAAGGCTGACCAATACTACACCCACTACAGCTTCAAAATAACTGAACACAGAAACAGATATATTAAACTTCATCAATAAAACAAGCGTACCCATAATTAGAATAGTGGAGGTATGCCCAAGTCCCCAAGATAATCCATCTTTTAATGCCTTGATTGATTTATCTCGATTGGTAACTATATTACTTACTGCCAAAATATGATCTGTTTCAAATGCGTGTATAAATCCCACGTAGAGTGTTAATATGATTGGTATATTATTCATGTTATATTTTATAAAATAAAATTCGATGATTTCCTGTATCTGCAGTAATCAAAAAATCCACTGAAGCATTAACTGCAAAAGGCCAGTACATTTCATTATTAATATTGCTTTTCATACTCAAAGAAGTTTCACCATGTGTTTCAAAATTTGGCTGTCCAATCTGCAATGAACCAGATGCATTATTTGTTGATGGTATTTTATCATGAAGAATTAATCTGCTATTCCCCGTATCGGCAATTACAATACCATTATTAAAAAAACATGCATCGTATACCCAATTTAAAGTATGAGCACTTGGCTTCAACTGGTATTGATTCTGGCCGCTATCATTGATATCCTTTTGACCCATTACCAGATCAGGTGGATTATTAATAGCATTTTTCCACTGCTCCCAGTACAATACTCTGCAAAATTGTGTATCAGAAATCAACATATCATTATTGTGTCCAACTTTTATTGAATATGGCCAGACCGCATTATTATTATCATAATCTTTCTCAAAAAAATTATTCTGCCCAATCACTTCACTAGCATTAGCAAAATTTTTAGAAGGGATTTTTTCAAAATACAATACTCGACGATTTCCAGTATCAGCAATCCAAAGTTCTGAGCCATTACTATAAACACCATAAGGCCAATTCAATGTATTATTGTCTGGAGACTTTCCTATACCTTCAATGTTCGGGAGATTACTATTGAAATCTTTTTGACCAATTACTATGTCCGCTTCTTGGAAATTTTTAGTTGGCATTTGATTCCAAACCAAAACTCGATGGTTCCATGCATCTGCAACTATTATTTTTTCACCATTGGTCCAAATGCCGGATGGATATTGCAAAGAAGAGCCTGAGACCTCTTTACCAGCATTACGATCCATCTGATGATCATCTTTTTGTCCCAAAATGACATTTGGCTTTTGAAATGTTTGAAAATTAAAATCATGCCATATAAAAACTCTGTTTTGACCTGTATCTGAAACGACTAAGGTGTTATCATGCATAAATACCCCTCGAGGAGCAAGCAATGGATTATCCAACTGCCCATAAAATTCTGCTATCTTTTTAATTTTATTCAATTATAATTATTTCAATTAACATATACGTGGTAATTGTTCACCAGGCAACATATTGACAACACGCTTACCGCCTATGCTACTTTCAAGTATTACCTGTCCAATATGTTGATCTGTGATACTCCCCATTATAGATGCCATTTTCCCGTTTTCATCATTTTTAAGAAAATCAAGGACTTCTTTAGCAATTTCTTTTTTTACAACTAAAATAAATACACCTTCGTTAGCCACATACAGCGGGTCAAGTCCAAGCATTTCGCATGCTCCACTTACCTGCTCTTCCATAGGAATATCTATCTGTCGAATATCGATTCCTTGTGAACCATCCTTTGCTATCTCATTAAGCACTGAAGCCAATCCACCTCTAGTAGCATCTCTAAGAAAATGAATATCCAATCCGAACTTATTAAGTAATTTTTCAACTGTAAAATTCAAGTTTGTAGTATCACTCACAATATCAGTTTCAAATTCTAATCCTTCTCTCTTACTCATGATAGCAATGCCATGTGCCGCTAAATTCCCACTCACAATAAGAACATCTCCTTTTTGAATACTGGACAACCCAATTCTGGCGTGTTCATGAACTAACCCTATTCCGGAAGTATTGATAAAAATCTGATCACCTTTCCCCTTCTCTACCACTTTTGTATCGCCAGTTACAACTTGCACTCCTGCCTTGTCGCAGCATTTTTTAATACTGTCAAGTATTTGCCAAAATGTTTCCATTCGCAAACCTTCTTCAATAATAAACGCCAATGATAGATATTTAGCCATTGCTCCGCACATAGCAAGGTCGTTTACAGTTCCATTAATAGCAAGTTCTCCAATATCACCGCCCGGGAAAAAAATAGGATTTACTACATAACTATCTGTACTGAAAGCAAGTTGTCCTTTCAAATCAAATATAGCACCATCATGCTTTTGATTAAGCTGATCATTTTTGAGTACATCAAATACACCACTACTCAATAATTTATGCGTCAATACTCCTCCACTACCATGTCCTAAATTAATGGTATCAAAATCGAATTTGGGCATGGGACAAGATAATTGCATTTTTATATTAGCATCCATTGAAGCTTATTTTTGAGGGGAACCTAAACAAGTACATCTACATTACTAAAATGATAATAGGCAGCGCAAGCCCCCTCGCTGCTCACCATGGGAGCACCAAGTGGATTCAGTGGCGTGCATCTTTTTCCAAATTGCGGGCATTGATTTGGTTTTTTGATACCTCTTAAAATTTCCCCTGCAATACAATCAGGACTTTCTTCTGCTTTTTCAAGTTGAATATCAAACTTAACATTAGCGTTATATGCTTCTAACTCCTTTCTCACTTCGTAGCCACTATAAGGAATTTCACCAATACCCCTCCAGTCACGATGAGTAATTTCAAAAACCTGCTCAATTACCTTGACTGCTTCCGGATTACCTTCTGGCTTTACTACCCTACTGTATTGATTTTCCAATTTATTTTCACCGTTCTCCAGTTGTTTTATGAGCATTGTAATACCCTGAAGTAAATCTACAGGCTCAAACCCGGTAATAACAATAGGGAGTTTATTTTTTTCTACAAGGGGATAGTAATCTCCAATTCCCATAATAGTGCAAACATGGCCTGCAGCAAGGAAACCCTGAACAATATTTGTTTGATCATTTACAATGGCTTCAATAGCTGGAGGTACTAAAACATGAGAAGTAAGTATGGAGTAATTCTTTATCCCTTCCCTCTTCGCATGTAATACACTGAGTGCATTGGCAGGTGCAGTTGTTTCAAATCCAACTGCAAAAAACACCACTTCTTTATCAGGATTTTGTTTTGCAAGAGTAACTGCTTCTAGTGGAGAATAAAGTATTCTAACATCAGCACCATTTGCTTTTGCTTCGAGTAAACTATTTTTACTGCCTGGGACACGAATCATATCACCATAGGAACAAAGTATAACATTTCTTTCCATTGCAAGATAAACAGCTTTGTCAATCAAGTGTAATGGAGTAACACATACCGGACAACCCGGACCGTGCACCATAGTAATGTTGTCAGGCAAAAGACCAATAATTCCGTTTTTTACAAGACTATGTGTTTGACCACCACATACTTCCATGATTGTCCATGGCCTTGTAGTAATCCTATGCAATTCAGAAATATATTCCTTTACAACCGAAGCATCCCTATATTCATTAATAAATTTCATAGACGATTCATTAATTTTTATCTACCTGTGTATGTTCTATAAGTTCATCGATTTCGCCGATTTCCTTAAGGTATTCAAATGTCTTTGCTGCTTCAGCTTCATCAATTTTACTTATGGCTACTCCTACATGTACAAGAACATAATCGCCAATATCAGCTGCAGGCAACATCTCTAGCGAAGCTTCCTTAATGATTCCGCCAAAAGAGACCTTTGCCATGCGTACCATCCCATTGTGAATGGTATCAATACTTTGAATTTTACCTGGAATTGCTAAACACATAGTATTAAAATTTATCTTTTTCTGTTATCAATAATTGATTTTCTGGTTGTTCTATAGTAACATGATTTCTAACATCATTCAAATCGATAATTAAGGAGCTATCAATCTGTCGATCAACGTAAACCATCTGCCCAAATGAAATATTTTCATCATTAGGCGGTAATTGATCGTGAAAAAAAAGTTCTAACTTTTTTTGAAGCAACTGTTGAAGCATATCAACGAGCAGACTATTCTGAAATACACCTCCACTAAAAGCTACCTTTTTGACACCAATATTACCAGCTATAATTTCGACAAGATGAACAAGCGAAAAATGAAATTTTGCAGCAATAAATGAGTTAGTTTTATTTTTGTGAATATCCCGTATGATTGAACTGAATAAAGAACTAGTGGAGATTCGGTAGTAGTGAGCTCCTTCCATAAAATAACTCTCACCGATATCATAACCATATTCATCAGTATACTTCTCGGCAAGATCCTGTAAAAGCATAGCTGCCTCCCCTTCATAACTTTGCTTATCTGATAGACCTAGTAAAGAAGCAACAGCATCAAAAACTCTGCCCAGAGAACAGCAATTGATTTTCGTTCCTGTTCCAAGTAACTTTTTATAATAGGACCATTCAACATCAGTAAATTTCTCTTTCAACAAAGTATCACTCCCTAATACATCATCACAAATTGCCATAGCAGAAAGCCTGGGCTCTCTTGACATTTTATCATAAAGTACTTGAGGAAAATAGTCAAAATGATAACACCTCAGCATACTGTTATTCTCAAATTTAAAAAATTCACTCCCCCATATTTGTGCATCATCACCAATTCCTGTTCCATCCCAAATTACTCCAAGGATTGATTCATGACTATCGAGAAGTGAATGCTCTGCAAGGACTGCTGCAAAGTGTGCCTTATGGTGTTGAACCTGATTAAACGGGATAGCATGAATAGTAGATATTTCCTTCGCTAACTGAGTTGAAAAATAATCAGGATGATTGTCTGACACAATTTTCTCAGGTTTAAATTGCAACAGATCAGTCAGATTTTTCAACGAATTCCGATACATTTCTTGAGCCTCAATTGTACCCGTGCTACCAAGATACTGACTTACAAATGTTTTTTGACGAGTTTGAAAGGTAAAGCTACTTTTCATCAACGCTCCTGTAGCAAGAATAGATTTATCTTGATTTTGAATATACCCCAGAAAATTCGGAGCTAAGCCTCTTGCCCGGCGGATAATAATTTTTTGATTTGAATATCTGGCGAACTTGATCACACTATCATCCTGTGCTGCTACAATCTCTCTGTTATGGCTCAAGATAATATCTGCAATGTGATGTAGATGGGTCAAAGCATCTATATCTCGAAATAGTATAGGACTTTCACTGATATTAGCACTGGTACAAATCAAAGGTTTATTGAACGATTCAGCAATCAATTCCAATAGTGGTGAATTTGGAAGCATACAACCCAGATGGGAAAGGCCAGGGGCAATATCATCTATTGCAAGTTCACTATTTTTTTTGCTTTTGAGAAGTAGAATTGGAGCGACAGATGATTGAAGACATTTCTTTTCAGATTCACTCCATTCTACAAAAGTTTTCATCTGTTCCACTGAGTGGAACAATAAAGCAAACGGTTTAGCTTGTCGCTGTTTGCGCTTTCTTAATAATTGTATACTACTGGAATTAGTCGCATCACAAAGTAATACATATCCCCCAACACCTTTTACCGAAACGATCTTACCCTCTTTGAGAAATTGTTGAATTATCTCCAAGATCATTTCCGGGTTTAATGTTTCTGTCTCTTTACCATTTTCAAACAATTTCATTGAAATACTGCATTTGTGACAAGAATTAGTTTGAGAGTAAAATCTCCGGTCACTAACAGTGCTATACTCATGACTACACGTATCACAGATTGAAAAATTTTTCATCGAAGTATTCAATCGGTCGTAAGGAAGTTTTTTGGTTATTGAAAATCTCGGACCACAATTTGTACAAGTTATGAATGGATAATGAAATCTTCTGTTTGAAACACTATGCAGTTCAGTTCTGCATTCAAAACACAATCCAAAATCTGGAGTTAATAAAAGATCTGGAATAGAATTAACATCACTCTCAATTATTTCAAAAGAATCGAAAAGTTTATTATCGGTTTTAAATAAAGTATACTTTCTAATTAAAGCAAAAGGAGGTGGAGCACTTATAATTCGATTAAGGAATTGATTTGCCTGATATTCAGTACCATTGAATTCAATATGTACCCCATCAGTTGTGTTATTGATCCAACCATTTAATTTAAAATGAAGCGCTAGCTGCACAACAAATGGTCTCATGCCAACTCCTTGTACTATACCAGTCAGGTGAATATGATATGTATGAATGTTTTGCAAATGAACTTAGGTTGTAACTAAATTTTGTTTTTTCTCACTTACTTTTTGTTTCAGCCAACTACACCATTCATCTATTCCCATACCGTTTAGGCTACTTATAGTTATAACCTCTATATCAGGATTAATCTCCCTTGCATCTTTTGTAACAGCCTCTACACTAAATGGCACATAAGGCAGAAGATCTGATTTACTTACCACCATCAACTCACTAGTCAAAAACATTCGTGGATATTTTTTGGGTTTATCATCACCCTCTGTGCTGGCAATTAATGTAATTCTGTAATCTTCCCCAAGATCGAATGCAGCAGGGCAAACCAGGTTGCCAACATTTTCAATAAATAATATATCCAGATGCTGATAATCAAAATGATCTAGTGCTTGTAATATCATCTGCGCTTCAATATGGCACATTCCTCCAGTTACAATTTGTAAACAATCAATTCCTGACTCCCTGATTCGAATAGCATCTCTTTCTGTTTCGGGATCACCTACTAAAACACCAATATTCAAAGTATCTTTTAATTTTTTCCCTGTTTCCTGCATCAATGTTGTCTTACCACTTCCTGGAGAAGAACATATATTTAATACTAGCACATTATAAGGAGCAAGTTTCTCCTTAATTGCTTTTGCAACAAAATCATTTGCCTTCAATAGATTCAAAGTGGTATTCTCACATTGTACACTTCCAACTGGAGCTCTGTTACTTTTGGGTTGACTCATAGCTTTTAAGTTATAAATTCAATTTTACTGATTAATAATTCTTCCCCTTGTATCACGTTGCGGGAGGAAGACTGGCAATATTTACAAATAAATTTATATTGACTTACAATAGTCTCCTGATTACATGAATCACAAAATATTTTGATGGGTAATACTTCAACATTAAGTATTGTATTTCTATATTTAGGGTCATCTTCCTTCACTGCCTCAAATGCATTTTGCATTAAGATAGGTTGTACGTTACTCAACTCTCCTACAGTTAAATAGATATTTCGGATTTCGCTGAATCTGTCGGGGAATTCAGCCTCAAGAGTATTAAAAATATTTCTAACAAGTGATATTTCATGCATGGAACATAGTCATAACTAATGAACCTTGAAAATAAGTCAACATAGACTAGAAACAACATATAAAATGAGTCCTTAGAAAATATTTTCTAATTTTGAGTTTCTGCCTTGAGCGCTTCTAGTCTTTGAATATCATTCTTAGCGCTATTGAGAATCTTCTCATCATTACTAAGCAGGATGATTTCATTAGCTACATTCATCATTTCGTTGAATCGATCTTCGTCAAATTCCTCCTTATTTCCAACAAACCAGCTAGCTTCTAAATAGTTACAGAGCGTTAAAACACGTTCTAAGGGATATGTTGCTGTGGTTCTAATATCCAATGCTTCCCTATACCAGGCAAGTGCCTTATCGAAGTTGTCTGTATGCAAAGCAGCCGGATATTTGGTATAGGCATTCCCCATACTATTACAAATCATTGCAAACTGATAAGGAAAATCAATCTTATTATAATAATTGAGTGCCTCGTTGAAAGATGAAACTGAAACAGCAGCCCATACCCCTTTCTTCTTTACCTCGTCTGGAATTTCTGCATAAACTTTCCCTAATTGATGATGAATTTCAGCAAAAATATCTGGATAATCCTCTTTGGTAAATGTCTTCAATGCTGCCTGATATGATTGAACTGCTGCCCGATAGAACTGAGGATTCCCATTTTGTGCCCATGTTTGGAGTAGATTTCCCTTTGAAAATTGTGCTTGGGCTAGAAGCTCAAGAAGTTGTTCCTTTTCAATTATGGTAATTGCCCTACTGATATAACCCAGCGCTTCACTAAAACTTTCGCTAATTGTAGCAATATAAGTAGCATCCATCAAAATCATTGCAGCTTCTGTCATCCTACCATTCAACTCATAATATTCTAGGCATTCCCATAATGTAGTCTTCAATTCTCCTAGTACTTTAACATCATAAGGTACTACTAAATTTTTCTGCCATATTTTACAAAGAATATCTTTAAATGCAATGCATATTTTAGGAGAATCACATTCATTTAAAATAGTATTGATGATATTCAGTGCTTTTGCTTCAATATTCTGATCAAGATAAAATTGTGCAAGATGATACGCAGTGAATTGTCTTCTTGATTTTTCTTTACTACAGTTAATGGCAGATTCATATGCCTCTGCTATATCTAAACTTGAAGCGCTTTCATTCTGTGATCCATAGTGGATTGCAATTGCTTTATTGTGCAGATTTTCAAAGGAATCAAATTGCCATTCATATCCTTGAAATGGTACTGAATTTTGGAGTCGGTTTAAAATATCAACAGTTTGTAATATATCCGGATATTCTTCTAAGATCTCATAGGCCTTCTCGTAATTATTTAGTTTGGCATAAATAATCCCTAGTAAAATTTTATCCTTATATGAAACACTAGGAAATAGAACTGGTGGTTGCAGATTCTCCCAGTCGGGTAACACTTCAATTATAGAAGAAACTTTAATTGTAATTGCATCAGCGTCTTCAACGGATAAATTGACTAATTCATTTAGTCTATCCTCCTGATTAATCAGATTTTTTACTGATTCTCTTAGTTCTGTCGAAACAAATATTGTAATCATAATTTATGAAAAATGTACTGTCAGTATTTTCATTTTTTCGTCTGCATTAAATTCCAATGACCTATCACTACTATCCAGTTCGTTGTCAATCAGCATTTCTTCTAACGATATACTTCTGTCACCTTTACTGTTTTTGAATTTCAGCATACTCATAGAAGTTTTATGCAGGCCTTTAAAAATATCATCATGCTGCGATGCAATCATCAATATTTTCTTGACATCATAATATACCCAGTTTACCTGAGAAGAAAACCCAAAAATACTTTCAACGATCTCGTTGCTGATGATCAAGTGCCTGTTTGTAAGTGTAATCAATGTTGAATTTTCTTAGATTGCTTAAACTATATACGAGAGTTCTTCTTTAAGAATGATTTGGACTACTTTATCTCCAGCTTTTTTTACTTCGTCACTCAATTCCATATCTAATTTTGTATTTTCAATTGCTATCAGGTATACTTGTATATCTTCAGGGTAATCGCTCTGCATAATTTTTTTTGCATAGCTCAATGCCTGATCCCACTTTATACTATGCAAGAAAACCATGGGGTCTTCTTGAGGAGCCGTCATCACTTCTTGTGCAGGCACCTTGTATAAGGTCCCAATCTGCTCTCCTGTATTTACGACTGCATCCACCAAAATTATTTTTTGATGACCTTTCAATTGGTAAAGTACTTCAAATGCACTTGTACCCATATCTAATATTGAAATATTGGGTTCTTCACCGACATATTTCCTTAGCTGGTCTATAACATAAATACCAATGGCGTCATCACTTCTACAGGGATTCCCAAAGCCCATTATGGCTGTTGCTTTACTTCTCATTCTGATTCCAATATTAATGTAAGGAGAGTAGAAATTCGTGGTAAAAGCTAAAAAAAATTTAGTTACCTCAAAGAAAAAGCCCAACTTTCGTTAGGCTTTTTCTTTTGATATTTATGAATTTAGAGCTTGAACTTAGCTAATTGTTTACCTGTCTTGGCATCATGTGCATGCACCGTACAAACCAAACAACTATCAAAAGAGCGAGCCACCATACCAACTTCAACTGGATCGTTGGCATCTTCAATTTCAATTCCTTCAAGGGCTGATTCAATAGGGCCTGACTTTCCTTCGGAATCATTTGGACCTACATTCCAAGTGGTAGGTGCCATTACCTGATAATTCTTTATCACCCCATCTTCAATTTCGATCCAATGTGCCAATGCGCCACGAGCCGCTTCAGTAGCTCCAAAGCCCTTACCATCTCTTTCTTCAGGCTTGATATAAAATTCATCATCGAGCCTGATTTGTCTTAACCAAGTATCAATATTATCATACAACATTGGAGCTTCATGCACACGCGCCAATGTTCTTAAGAACACACTCGGTCCCATTTTATCCATGGCATCCTTAATAAGAAAGTCCTTGGTTTGGTGCTCTAGATTATTTGGTTTTGCATACATTAAACATCTTGACAATGGGCCAGCCTCTGCAGCATTATTCATATATCTAGGAGCCTTTGACCAGCTATATTTTCCACTGAAATCAGTCTCTTCAAGATTTTTTGAAGTTACTGGAGTTGGTATAGGTTCATCCCATGGGTGAGCTGCTTTGTGATCCTGATACCAGCTATGCGTAACATGCTCTTTAATCTGCAAATGATCGAAGTCGCTATACTTTTTTGAATGACTGTCATAGTATCCTGAAGGACTAATCAAAGCATCATTTCTACCTTCAATTGTTGGATTATTATATTTGTCCTTGTGCAAATAAGTACCATAAGCCACATAATTTCCACAACCCTGACCAAACTTATCAAGTCCAAATTCTAATGAAGCCCTAATGAACAGCCCCAAATCACTATTACGTTGGCTTTCATTTTCGTCTACCCACGCCATTAAGTCGTCCCAACTCTGTACCCTTCTGTATTTTTCAATAGAACAACCCAGCCAAGTGGTTTCAAGCCAGTCATTCCTGAATTGATTCATAATGGAATGTGCCCTTGTAATATCCTTTAAAGTAGGGGCGCACATTACACCTCCAGGGACCATATAGCTACTATGCGGCCACTGACCTCCAAAAAGTGCATACACCTCAACCGGTCTACCGCTGGCAGTAACTCCTGATTGAAATGATGTACCTACATAGGCAGCAAATCTTTTTACAACTTCATCGTAGAGTTTTTTGTTTGCAAATTTTTTATTTGCCATATCTGTTGCAAAGATGGCATAAAACCAACGGGGTATACTCTGGATTGTTTCAGTAGCCTGACCTAGTGCCCTTAAAAGTAATGCGTTAGGAGGAAGTTGTGTCTTCCATGCCGTATCTAAAGCTGAGGATGCACAATATAAATGCGATCCACCACATATACCACAAATACGTGGGGTTACAATTAATCCGCTTTGCGGATCTTTGCCCTGCATGATTCTTTCAAAACCACGAAACATCGCAGCCTGCGTGTGTGCGCGGGTAACAACTCCATTTTCCATGTAGACTTTCACATCCAAATCACCCTCAACTCGACCAACTGGAGATATATTCAGTTCTTTTACTGTAGACATATTCTTTATTTGAATTTTATTTGAAGATTATTTACTGGTTTCAAAATGTTCCTGTTCTGTTCCCATAACCCGTTCTATAGATCCCATTACCTTTTCAACTCCGGCTCTTGAATAATAGCCAAGTTTGGAAACACCAGTTGGTACTTCTTTTGGCAAGAAGCCTAGATACTTCATGGTTTTAAACACAGAACCTTTTACAAGATCGTTATGTGGGAAGCCTGGCTCTGTACAACCCAGACATGGATGATTAGCCCTGGTCTTACTACTTGTTCTGTTCCATAAAATTCTGTTACAACTTGCTCTGGTCATTGGTCCACGACAGCCTACTTCATAAAAGAGACATCCGCCTCTTTTACCAAAGCCACCATCCATTTTTTGGGCAAAGCTGATGGCATTAGGACATCCAGTTTGTACAAAATCTGTAAAGAAAGTTTTAGGACGATGAAATTCGTCAATCAAAACATCTCCAATTCTACCTGTAGAAATGGCTACCAAAATTTGAGTAATCCAATCTGGATGCGCAGGACAACCAGGAATATTAATAACAGGTAGTCCGCCTTTTGATTTATAATCAGCTCCAAGGAAACCTCCTTTTTCTTTTTTTAGAAACTGCATACCTGTACTTTCACTAGGATTAGGTGGTACTGCTGGGATACCTCCCCAAGTAGCACAATCTCCAATGGCTACTACATAACCAGCTACTGCTGCAAGTTCTTTCACCCAATCTTTCATTGGTCTGTCGCAGAAATAGTTCATAGTCCCTGTTCCATTCGGTCCCTCAATTATAGAACCTTCATAAACAAGAATATCCATTTGTACTTTACCTGCCAAAATATCATGTAAAAGATGAGTTACCTGATGGCCAATCTCCAAACCTATGGATGGATGCCATAAAATATTGACACCGAAATCCACAACCAATTCTACAACCGTAGGTTCCTCAGCATTTAAAAAAGACATTGTGTTACCACTACAGGCACCACCTTGTAACCATAAAACATTAGCCATAAGCAATCGTTTTTATACTGTTGATTTAGAAAATTATTTCTAAATCTAGAAAGAATTTTCTAACCTAGCAAATTTTTTATATAAATCTTTCGGGGACAATAATCTCATGATAAATGGAAGCCCCTTTTTTTGAAAAATTTGGATAAAGAAGATTCCATAAACAATTTTTGTATAATTTCTCTGTAACTGGCATTTGTCGTAGTATTTGTTGAGGAATCCAGCTGTTGATCAGAATCAGTAGACTGTGGGCTAGTAAGTCATAATTTCCCTTTACAGGCTCGGGTTTGAAGATTTCATCTTGCTGACAAACTTGAATTTTTCGTTTTAACTGTTGTAGAATTTTATTATTGACAGTGAGCCATTCTTTTTGAATCTCCGGATGGTTGCGTTCAATTTCCCAAGTATTATTGAAAGTAAACCGATTATGTTCATAAAAGAAATAGAGTCGGGAAAACAAAATATCAAACCCTTGTAAATGCTTATGGTTAATATATTGAGATAAAATTGATGACAATTCTTCAAAGAGATTGTCATACACTGCCTCAACTATTGTCTCTTTGTTTTTAAAATGATAGGCAAGGTTACCAACACTGATGCTACAGGCATCTGCAATTTGTTGTAGCCTAGTGTTAGCAATACCAGTTTCAAAAAAAAGGTCTTTGCTTTCGGCTATTATTTTTTCTTTTGTACCACTCATAATTAACTGAAATTAGTTTGGAATAATTTCATATTTAATACTAAAGTTCCTCTTTGATCCTTTGCTGCCTGTCTGCGCATATAATGTGCAGTCAGGAATGCTTTTTTGGGGCAAGACATATTAACAATCTTGCGCTTTATGAATTTCAGGGGAATAAGGTGGTGGGCAAAAATGAGATAGATATTCCATTCTCCATTCCTGCGTTCTACATTTTCTATTACTGCGGTATTTTGAAGCCAGAAATCTTCATTAATAAATGTTGCATCCTCATTCATTCCATTTACTTCAGTAGAGGAAAATCCATCAATATACTTCAACATGGAAGCATATACTTCAGAATCAATTTTAAATCTCGAAAACAATTCTAAAATTTATTTGCTTGAAATTAGAAAAAATACTCTAAAGAAACATTAAAATTATATACCCCCAGATAGCTGATGATATTCTCTGGTACCCATATCGGTAAAAAATGGATTTAGAATACCCCAAATATCTTCCAAAAAATGTTGTAATAATACATCATTCTTCCCTTCGGTTTTTTTAATATAATGCCACATATCAATCATAGAGCGCAACTGCCATGCAAGATAATCTTGCTGTTGGTCAGTCAACATTATCATTGACCCCCTTGCACAATTAAATGCAATCATCATTTTAATTTGTGCAGATTGCCACATCAGGTGTTTGGAATGTTTGGTTTGTATCTCTGGAAATGATCGTAACACCTCAAGCATATCAGCATAAAAGAAAATATGCTCTGACTGTTGCATATATATTTCAATCAAATAACAGTTGATGTCTTCAAATAATGGAACCACCCTAAACTTATTCAATAACCCTTCTTGATTTCTTCTTAACTCATCATAAAGATCTTCAATGATTAAATCTTTATTTTTGAAATGATACGCAAGATGGCCTACACTCACAAAAGCAGCATCTGCGATATGTTGTAGACGTACATTCACAAATCCTTTTTCATTAAAGAGTTTTAATGCGTGATCCTTTATATGTTTTTTTGTAGGCTTCAAATGATGAATTGATATATTATGCCAATGAAAAGAGCCAATTTGATCTCCAGTAAAGGAATTCTTAAGATGTTATTTCATTTTTCATATTCAGTAGTTCTGGTGCATTTAAAATAAAGAGCTGGAGTTATAATAAATATTTGTCTCAGTAAAACAAAATAATTAGTTCATTACCTAGTCTTTATTTGAGTGGCTCAATTTATGTGATTCTTTTAAATTTATTTCAATACCCTTCATATTCCCCCGTAGCTTTATTTTTTAAACACCCTTATTTGAGATGAAAAATTAGAAATCAAAGCTATTCCCTTCACATTTTAATTCAATAGACTTATCTTATAACATAGATAAGTCAAATCAGAATCCTGAAAGGGAAATCACAAAATCTGTGTACCCTAAATAAAAAAGCATTTGTGTGGGCAAGAGAAGGCGTAGTGGCAAAATATTATTATATTAGTAATGTTGATTTGTAATTATTTGGACCAAATAAAGTGTACCCCACTGTGTACCCCAAATAAAAAAAGCCTCATAAATTATTGATTTACAAGGCTTTTTGTTACAGTTTGTGGTGTGGGGCGAACCCGAACAAACTGTCACAGGTGGTACAGTAGGTGCGGATGGTGTAGCAGCTGCAATAACAGATACGTTTGCAGTTTCATTTGGACAGCCCACTGTATTATCTGAAACACTTATTGAATAATTCCCAATGGCAGAAACAGTAATATTCGAAGCCGATGAACCTGTATTCCATAAATACGTATAAGGTGGATTACCGCCACTCACTGTAGCGTTCAATGTAACACTTGCTCCATTACACAATGCAGGTGTTGCCGGATTGATGGCAACTGTCATTGGTGAAACCGTATACACACGAATCGTATCTCTTCTTACTCCTGTACAAGCACCCGTACCACTCACTTCATAATCAATAAAAGAAGGTGCTCCTGTTGTAGGTGTTACTGTAACTGAAGTAGTATTGCTCGTTGCACTTAAATATCCATTATAAGTACCAGATGCCCCCGGAAAAATGGAGCGCCAGTTTACAGATGCAGCAGATACACCGGTAACACTCATGGTGCCCGAACAATTTTGTCTCAATACAATATCTGCAGAACCTTTAATAATACTCGATGCAGTAATGGTATAATTCACCTTATTACCACCCGGCTTACAAAATGAAATACAAACAGTGCTTAACCCAGTGATACAAGCAGGAGTTCCTATCGGAATCAATGGACCGCAATTAATTGAATAGAAACTTGCACCCGTTAACTGATCTGCATTAAAGTTTAATAAATCAGAACCTGCGTTCAGGGTAACATTAAAACGAATACATCGATCGTCTGCACCAGCAGTTCCAACACACGCAGTCCCATCTCTTGCTGCATTGAGTGTCCATGATGTGTCTTTTGCCGCAGAAAAATTAATGTTATAAATAGGAGAAGTACCGGTACCACATTGCCCATTCGCTATTATTGAGGATAATAGAGCCGAAACCAGAAAACAAAATCCCAAAGCCTTTTTTAAAAAGCTTTTTGTGACGATGGTCCTAACATTATAACCATCTGTTTTTTGGGTATTGGACATCTTATATTTCAACACCCGAAAATACGAAAATTCAAGCTGATCGGATGTCCTAGCCGATTACTTACCCCTTCGTAAATCCAAATTATGTACATAAGCTACCCGCAATGCATTGATATTCCGATACTGATTACCGGCAGCAGTCTGGATAAATGTATTCAGATAACCAAATTGTAGATTGTTATTGTTATCAAATGCGTAGTTCAAGCCTAAGAACAATCGGTTTTGGTCGAAGTAATTATTCACGATCTGTTTGCCGAAATTGATATGCAATTCATCATTCACAATTGCTGATAACTTCTTGGGTATCAACCCTTGTGGATGTAATGGGATTTGATAGAAGAAATTATAACGCAACCTGAAATTAAAAGCATAACTATCAGCCAGCTCTGTATTATTGAGATATCGTCTGCGATAACGCTGCTCCAAACGGATATACTGCATCAGCCTCGTTCGCTTATTCTTCGTAAACCATTGCACTTGCTGCCAAGGACGATGTTCCGGCTGGGAGACTTTGACATTGTCATTTGGAGGGTAGTTATTGATAAAACCATAACCCAATGTTAATCTTACATTGTCATCAATAAAATAGGTCAGTCCTACCCGAGCAATCCCGGTTGAAAAATCACTGACCAATTCTTCCCGTGTACGGATCTGGAAATCGCCCCATAACCCCCACTTATTACTCAATCGGGTTTGATTGAAATAAGCCAGCCATGTTTGCGAAGCATGAGAAGTGTTCTTTGGCTGTGCCAGTACAGCTGTTGCCAACAAGATGGCAACTAGTGATAATTGTATCTTCATTTTCATCTAAAACAGATTGCTGATTTATTGTAAAACTTCCAATGCTTTTTTAATCGTTTGATCAGTCTTGTTTTGCACTTCATAATATCCCTGCGTTCTCCATATCTGACGTGCCATCATCAGCTGAATCGTTTTCAAGAGTAAGGTTTTATCTTTTGAAGAAGCTCCGTTTAAACGGATACTATCTTTTGCAGCAAAATCTACCAATTGCTTCCATTCTGTTTCACCCGGATTGAATTGTTTGTACAAATCATCCGGTGTTTTGAATGACTTGAATTTTTGCGCATCCTGCAAGTAAAGACGATACACAAAATTATTCATGGTGCTTTTGTAATACATCGCAGTTAATGCTGTATCCAATTTTGAAGTATCGTAAGGCACGAACATATCCGGTGTAATGCCTCCCCCACCGTACACGATTTTACCTCCGGGTGTTTTGTACGATTTACCCGATGGCTTTACCGTATCTGCCTTCACCAACTCTCCATTGTGCCAACGATTCACCAATTCTTCTTCATACTTCGACTTACCCTTATCGTAGGCTTTCTGAATACTTCTACCCAATGGCGTAAAATATCTTGCGATGGTTAATCGAACGGCACTTCCATCAGACAATTGAAATTGCTGCTGTACCAATCCTTTCCCGAAAGAGCGTCTGCCTATAATGGTAGCTCTGTCCCAATCTTGTAATGCACCACTCAACACTTCACTAGCCGATGCAGAAGTTTCATCTACCAGTACCACCAATTTTCCTTTTTCAAACAAACCATCTCTTTTACAACGGTATTCCATTTTGGGAACATGCTCCCCTTCTGTATACACAATCAACTTATCTCCATCCAAAAACTCATCCGCAATATCTGTTGCCTCCTTTAAGAGTCCACCACCATTCCCACGCAGATCCAATATCAATTCCTTCATACCCAACGCTTGCAATTTTTCCAGTTGCTGCATGAACTCTTCATAAGTAGGTTCCCCAAAACGATTGATCCTGATGAATCCGGTTTCCGGTGTAATCATGTAAGAAACATCCACGGTAGGAACAGGGATAACACCTCGTTGAATCGTGACTTTCTTTTCTTCCTGTCCTCTCAAGATATTCACCTGCACTTTTGATTCAGCAGGTCCACGTAATATGGCGCGCACATCATCGGGTTTGATCTTTTTTCCTGCAATCACAATACTATCATCCACTTTGATCAAACGATCGCCCACCATGATCCCCGCTTTCTCCGAAGGTCCCCCCTTCATCACATTCATTACATGTACGGTATCATTCAACAATTGAAACTCCACACCAATACCCTGAAAATTGCCCATCAATTCTTCATTCACTTCCATCAGGTCTTTGGCAGGAATATATACTGAATGGGGATCGAGACGAGACAGTAACTCATCAGCAGTAACCTGTGTAATGCTATCTACTTTTACCGGGTCTACATACTTATTCCTGATCAGTTCCACCAATTCCTGTAAGGCCGTTCTTTTATTGATCGTTAAAAAGCGGCTCCCCTGGGTTTTATCCCTTAATTGATATCCAATGATCATACCCAAAACCATCACTACAGAGAACATCAACGGCAACCAAACCTTTACTTTATTATTTCCCATACGGCAAATATCTGAAATTCAAGCCTAACTAAAGCGGATGTTCCTGATAAACGGCTAACAGCTATTAGTATTGAAACATTCAACAAAACAAGCGGCATTTTCATTAAAATTTTCGTACTTCGTGGCTTGTTGACATAATCCGTCTTCAAAATTTGTTTATGCCTGTAAGATTAATCGCCGATAGTGGTGCCACTAAATGTGAATGGTGTGTATTGGAGAACGGAAAGAAGAAGAAAACCATTTATACACAAGGAATCAGTCCTTATTTTCTATCCGGACCGCAGATCATCAGCCTGTTGGAAAAGGAATTACTCCCCAAATTAAAAAACATCACTGTTCAAGAAATCTATTTCTACGGTACGGGCTTGGGTAATCCCAATAATGTCAAAATTGTTAAAGCCGTCTTCAAAAAATTATTTCCGAAATCAAAAACAGAAGTACAAAATGATCTGCTCGCCGCAGCTAGGGCTTTATGTGGCAAATCAAAAGGTATTGCCTGTATTTTGGGCACCGGCGCCAATTCCTGTTTTTACAATGGAAAGAAAATTGTGAAGAACAGTCCGGGTTTGGGCTATATTTTGGGTGATGAAGGAAGTGGCGCGTATTTGGGCAAAAAAGTAGTGCAATATTATCTCTACAATACTTATGATGAAGAACTAAAAGCACGTTTTGAAAAGCGTTTTATGGTGACTCCCATGGAGATACTGGAAAACGTGTATAAAAAACCATTGGCCAATAGATACCTCGCCTCCTATGCCATATTTCTCGCAGAGAACCGTGGTCATTATATGATCGAGAATATTATCGAAGATGGACTCAATGATTTCTTCTTCACTCACTTATACAAATACAGAGAAAGCTGGACACATCCCATTCATTTTGTGGGAAGTATTGCATTTGGTTTCAAAGATGTATTAAAAGAACTTTGCAGCACTTATGAACTGGAACTGGGAAGGGTATTGAAAGCCCCGATGCAGGGCCTTATTGAATATCATCGCTAAAAAAGAATTATGGCTGAGTTTATTAAAGTTACCGAACAGGCATCTACATACAGACATTTAGAAAAAATGTCGATTCAAGAGTTGTTGATGAACATCAACAACGAAGACAAAATGGTTCCACATGCCGTGGAAAAAGCCATTCCCCAAATTGAAAAATTAGTAGCTGCTATTTCTGATAAAATGCTGGCCGGTGGACGTCTATTCTACATCGGCGCCGGTACCAGTGGTAGATTGGGTATTGTAGATGCGAGTGAATGTCCGCCAAGTTTTGGTGTTCCTTATGGTTTGGTAATTGGTTTAATTGCCGGTGGTGATAAAGCCATTACACAAGCGGTTGAATTTGCAGAAGACAGCACCGAACAAGGATGGGCTGATCTGCAAAAACATTTCATCAGTGATAAAGATGTGGTAGTTGGATTGGCCGCAAGTGGCACCACCCCTTATGTCATCAGCGCTTTGAAAGAATGTCGCAAAAGAGGCATCATTACGGGAAGTATCAGCTGTAATCCCAATTCACCGGTATCCAGAGAAGCAGATTTCCCGGTAGAAGTAGTCGTTGGACCTGAGTTTGTGACCGGTAGTACCCGTATGAAAAGTGGTACCGCGCAAAAATTGGTATTGAATATGATCTCTACTTCAGTTATGATTCAACTCGGACGAGTAGAAGACAATAAGATGGTGAATATGCAATTGAGTAATGTGAAGTTGGTAGATAGAGGTGTAAAAATGGTAATGGACAAACTCAAGATCACCGAATACGAAGTAGCCAAAGACCTGTTGTTAAAACACGGAAGCGTGAAGAAAGCTGTGGAAGCAGCAGGCGCATAGAACAGAAGAATGATGAATGTTGAATGATGAATATCGAAGTATTTCATTATTCGATATTCATCATTCAACATTCGATATTTTTCCGGCATGCACAACATCGAACCATTTTATAACTGGCGTCATATCTATGTTTCGGAGGAAGACAGTCGTTCTCCTTTTTTTGGGCGCACGTATAGTGAGTTCGAGTTCTCACAAACGGTTTACAATTATTATATCCATCCACAGTGGGATGATTTTGGGAGTAAGACTTTATACCTGAAGATCATCTATGCAGATTATGAATTGAATTTTGCGGTCATTGAATTGATCGGCGAATGGAATGATGCCATCGAGAATGATATCATGGAACTAAAGCGTGAAGTGATGGATCTTTTGTATAAACAAGGCATCGTTAAATACATTCTCATCGCTGAAAATGTACTCAATTTTCATAGCAGTGATAAAGAATATTATCAGGAATGGTATGAAGAACTGAGTGAAGAAAATGGCTGGGCGGTTGCATTGAATATGAGTGAGGCTGCACAGTATGATTTCAAAAAGAAAAAACTGAATTATTATATAGAATTAGTAGATCTACCTGAATGGCGGACTTATAAGCCTTATCATCTTTTCAAAAAGATTGATGATATGCTGATGAAGCGGCTTGATTGATTGAAGCTGTAGATGGGACGCAGATTTTTATGATTGGTTATGATTGATCATAAATAATCATAAAAATCTGCGTCCCATCCTTCGCCTACAATCCTAAATTATGTTTAGATAATGTTTGTTGCGCTATTTCATATCCCGCATCCGCATGTCTGATCACACCCATACCCGGATCATTGCGTAATACTCTCGCGAGTCGTTGTGCAGCAGCATCAGTACCATCAGCTACAATCACCATTCCGGCATGAATGCTATACCCCATGCCTACTCCACCGCCATGATGCAAACTTACCCAACTGGCACCACCCGCTGTATTGACCAATGCATTCAAGATGGGCCAATCGGCTACTGCATCACTTCCATCCAACATCGCTTCTGTCTCTCGGTTGGGTGATGCAACAGATCCTGTATCCAAATGATCGCGACCAATCACGATTGGGGCTTTTACTTTTCCGGTTTTGACCAGTTCATTGAATGCCAATCCCGCTTTTTCTCTTTCGCCTTGTCCCAACCAACAAATTCTTGCCGGCAATCCCTGAAAGGCAATTCTTTCTTTAGCCATTTTCATCCAACGCAACATCGATTTGTTTTCAGGAAATAACTGCATGATCAATTCATCCGTAACAGCAATATCAGCAGGATCTCCGCTGAGTGCTGCCCATCGAAACGGCCCCTTTCCTTCACAAAACAATGGACGGATATAAGCGGGCACAAAACCGGGAAAATCAAAAGCATTTTTCAATCCATGTTCAGCTGCACGAGCGCGTAGGTTATTACCATAATCAAAAGTGATGGCGCCGGATTGTTGCAATTGAATCATCAATTCAACATGCAATTTCATACTGTCATATGCTAGTGCAATATAGGCATCGGGATCTTTCTCTCTCAATACATTCGCAGCTTGATTATCCAGCGTATGTGGAATATAACCAATCAATGGATCATGCGCAGATGTTTGGTCTGTTAATACGTCTACTTTTATGTTTCTTTCGATCAGTCTTTGTAATAAGGTAATGGCATTACACAACACTCCAATACTCAATCGTTCTCCTTTCTCACGCGCAGCAACCGCATGATCGATGGCTTCATCTATAGAGCTATATTTAATATCCAAGTATCGGGTTTCTATACGTTTATCGATACGCCATTCTTCTACTTCTGCGCACAATGCAACACCATCACACATGGTAATGGCCAAAGGTTGAGCACCACCCATGCCGCCCAATCCTGCCGTAACACTCAAAGTTCCTTTCAAAGAACCCCCGAAATGTTTATCGGCTACTGCTGCGAAGGTTTCATAGGTACCTTGTACAATGCCCTGCGAGCCGATATAGATCCATGAACCTGCGGTCATTTGTCCATACATCATCAATCCCTTCTGTTCCAATTCTGTAAAATGTTTCCAATTCGCCCAATTGGGAACGAGTTGAGAATTGGATAATAATACACGGGGTGCATCAGGATGTGTTTTTAAAACCCCTACAGGCTTACCGCTTTGGATCAAAAGTGTTTCATCGTTCTCTAATTTTTTCAAAGAAGCAATGATTTGATCCAAAGCTTCAATATTTCGCGCAGCTTTTCCTCTCCCACCATACACAATGAGCTCTTCCGGTCTTTCCGCCACAGCGGGATCCAGATTATTCAGTAACATACGTAATGCCGCTTCCTGAATCCATCCTTTACAATTCAGTTGTGTACCAACTGGGGTTTTGTACTTGGCATAATCATAAGCAATCGTTGCAGACATAGGGTTGTTTTTGGGTGGGTCAAAATACGGTATTTTATCTTTGATTTTTTGATCTGGAGAAGAATTCAAAAGTCAAAAGTAAAAATTCAAAAAATCAAGAAATCAAAGATCAAAGAATCAGACTTCAAAAGTGATTTTAGTATATTTGATAAAAACCAATAGTCATGGGATTACCTGTAAATAACAAGAAAGGCGGTAAGGCCGGCGCGAGCGGGCCAAAAAATGCTGCGCAAGCTTCTAAATTCATCGCCAAACCCGGTGCCAAAGCGGTAGGTGTAACGAAAAAACCGATTAAGACAGGTGGATCGAGAGGAAGCTGATCTTTGATTTTTTGATCTTTGATTTTTTGATCTTTGATTTTTTGATCTTTGATTTTTTGATCTTTGATTTTTTGATCTTTGATTTTTTG
>NZ_JBHYCW010000038.1:24222-28001 GCF_051861365.1 Sediminibacterium sp.
ATTTAGACAATAAATCAAAAAATCAAAGATCAAAAAATTAAGTCCTCATAAGCTGCTCGGAGCTCATTCAGCGCGTGGGTGTCTCCTGCTTTTTTAGCTGTCTCCATGCCTTTTTCATACCATTGAATGGCAGCATCTCTCTCTTCCAATGTTTCCAATAGTTTAGCTAAATGATAATAAGACCCTATATAATCGGGGTTATCGGATAATACCGCTAAAAAAAGTGTTTTAGCATCGTTTAATTGTCCCAGCTTAATATACTCCAATGCCAAAGCATGCCGCAGAAAACTATCCTTCGGATTCTGCTCTAAAAATGCCTGTATTCTTGTGATGCGGTCCATGGGGTAAAGATAGTTCATTGTCCATAGTCCATGGTCAATAGTCCATGGTACAGAATATTGTTCTAAATGACGACCTGAATTACCTAGCTATGATGGCTAAAATTCTTCCCAACCATAGACTATGGACTATCGACCATGGACTACTCAACAAATTTCTCCTGTTAAAAAAAATATCCGAACCTTTGCCGGAAACAAAACTGCCTTATATTTGTAATTAGTTGCATAAACAACTATCTAAACGAATTTCAGCAAAACAATATTGACGTATGAAAATTTTAGTTTGTGTAAGCAAGACACCGGACACCACTTCGAAAATTGCCTTTACGGATGGCAATACCAAATTCGATGAGAATGGGGTGCAGTGGATCATCAATCCTTACGATGAGTGGTATTCTTTGGTACGTGCCATTGAATTGAAAGAAAAAGATCCCGCCACAATCGTGCATCTGGTAACGGTAGGTGGTGCAGATACTGAACCCATCATCCGTAAGGCATTGGCATTGGGTGGTGATGAAGCCATTCGTATCAATACAGACAATAGTGATAGTTATTATATCGCAGCACAGATTGCTGCCATCGCAAAAGATGGCTATGATCTGGTATTCACCGGAAAAGAGACCATTGACTACAATGGGTCTTCCATTGGTGGCATGATCGCTGAAATGATCGATGCGCCTTATATTTCATTGGCTACCAAATTTGAATTGAACGGAACTACGGCTACTGTTACCCGTGAAATTGAAGGTGGAGAAGAAATTGCTGAAGTAGCATTACCTGCTGTCGTAAGTTGTCAGAAAGGTATAGCAGAACAGCGTATTCCGAATATGAGAGGTATCATGGCTGCTCGTACCAAACCATTGAAAGTGGTGGAGCCTGTTGCTGCTGATGCTTTAACGGCTATCGTAAGCTTTGAAATGCCTCCAGCCAAGGCAGGTGTAAAACTGGTGAGTCCGGATAACGTGGCTGAACTGGTGAAATTATTACACGAAGAAGCCAAAGCCATCTAATTTTTCTTTTAACCATCAAACAAAAGACCATGTCTGTTTTAATATTTGTAGATCAATCAGAAGGCCATATCAAGAAAGCTTCTTTTGAAGCCTTGACGTATGGTGTTAAAGTTGCAGAGCAATTGGGTACTACTGCTGAAGCATTGGTATTGGGTAGCGTAAGCGACGATCTTGCATCATTGGGAAAATATGGTGTGAAAAAAGTACACCAAGTCAATAATGCCTCACTGAATCAACTGGATGCACAAGTGTATGCGAAAGTGATTGCTGAAGCAGCCACACAATCAGGTGCTACTGTAGTTGTATTCTCGCATAACCAAACCGGTAAAGCGGTAGCTGCTCGTGTAGCTGTTAGACTGAAAGCCGGTTTAGTAGCAGGAGCTTGTGCATTACCGGATACTAGCAATGGATTTGTAGTACGTAAAACTGTTTTCTCCGGAAAAGCATTTGCCAATGTAAGCATTACTTCTGCTGTGAAAGTGATTTCATTGAATCCGAATAGTTATACCACCATCGCCGGCGAAGGAACTGCGGAAGTAAATCCATTATCCATCGCTGTTGATGCACCAAAAGTGAAAGTAACAGCCGTGAATAAAGTAAGCGGTGAAGTTCCATTGACAGAAGCAGAAATTGTAGTGAGTGGTGGACGTGGATTGAAAGGTCCGGAGAACTGGGGTATTTTATTAGACCTTGCCAAAGAATTGGGTGCAGCTACTGCTTGTAGCCGACCTGTTGGTGATGCACATTGGAGACCACACCATGAGCACGTTGGACAAACCGGTGTTCAGGTAGCACCGAACTTGTACATTGCCATCGGTATCTCAGGAGCTATTCAACACCTTGCCGGTGTGAATCGCAGTAAAGTAATTGTAGTGATCAATAAAGATCCGGAAGCTCCTTTCTTTAAAGCCGCTGATTATGGAATTGTAGGTGATGCGTTTGAAGTGGTGCCGAAGTTAACGGAGGAGATAAAAAAGTTAAAAGCTAAATAATTATTCAAAAGGGATCAAGAAAAGTTGATCCCTTTTTATTTCTAAGGTATCATACAAAAAATATTAGCTTTATTTATAAATTTAGAGTAGTGCCGAACTTGTACATCATTGCGGGTTGTAATGGAGCAGGAAAAACAACAGCCTCTTTTACCATTCTTCCTGAAATACTTGATTGCAAAGAATTTGTAAATGCTGATGAAATTGCAAAAGGGCTTTCGCCTTTTCAACCCGAAAATGTCTCATTTCAAGCAGGCAGGTTAATGCTTGAAAGAGTTGATGAACTCTTAAATAATCGCTCTGATTTTGCTTTTGAAACAACATTAACAACACTATCATACCTAAACACAATCAAAGAGGCAAAAGTAAAAGGCTACTCAATAACGCTTTTATTTTTTTGGCTAGACAATGTAACCCTAGCAATAGAACGCGTTAAAACAAGAGTTAGAGAAGGCGGACATAATATACCAGAAGAAACGATTAAGCGCCGGTATATTCGCGGTATTAAAAATTTAATTAGTAAATTTACTTCAGTATGTGATTATTGGTTAATCATAAACAATTCTAGTAGACCTTTCACTTTTATAGCAGAAGGTCAAGGTGAGAATGAAACCAAAATTTATGACATACTCATTTGGGAACTCATCAAGCAACAGTCTAATGAAAAAGAATGAAATGGATATTGAGAAGCTACGTGAAAAAATCCGCAAAGGTTTGACTTTATCTTTTGAAAAATTATTAATTCAAAAGAAGGCACAAAATGGTGTCATAGTATTATCTGAGAAAGGTCAAATCAAAAAAATAAAAGCTACCGATATCAAATATTGATATTCTTCTTTAAAGCTGCTGATTATGGAATTGTAGGTGATGCTTTTGAAGTGGTGCCGAAGTTGACGGAGGAGATTAAGAAATTGAAGGCGAAATAGTTTTCAATCTATTCATAGAAAAAGGATCGGTAATCACCGATCCTTTTTCATTTAAGTATTGCTAGCTACCTAGTTAACAATTTTAAACACAGTTACGCTACTTGGGAAGAAAATGATTTGATAGACTTGAATATAAGTTTCTTGGTTACTGATTCTTCTTCAATATCAAAATCATCTTGTAAACCCAACCAAAATTTAGCCGAAGTTCCAAAATACTTACTTAGCCTTAATGCTGTGTCTGTCGTGATTCTTCTATTGCCTTTTATGATTTCAGATATACGGGTTTGCGGAATCTCGATATCTTTTGCAAGTCTATAGGCTGAAATTTTCAATGGAATTAAGAATTCTTCACTAAGAATTTCTCCCGGATGAATATTTTTAAGTTTAGCCATATTAGTACGTTTAATGATAATCGATTCTTCACCGTTCTTGGTCGTCTGACCACAGGTGTTCGGAAGATTAAGGAGGATTAGCCCCAAAAAGCTGCTCAAAGGTATTTGGATCACCACCACAAAG
>NZ_JBHYCW010000039.1:0-26239 GCF_051861365.1 Sediminibacterium sp.
TTCAAAGTTTAAAATTAACAAGCTTTTTCCCGTTAACTCTAACCAAGAATGGACAACTTTTTGGGGGAGCCTACAAATGAAAGGAATAATCTTCTTTTTCATTCTGTCTTTAAGGAATGATTTAAGGTGCTTAATAGTTTTTCCAATGCTATTTAGTTTAAGCCCTTTAACTTCCTCTAATTTTCGTGAGTGTGGTATTTCATAAATTAGGTAATCGACAAATTCCTCATAAAATGTCAGATCAAAGGAATCAAAAGTGATTATTTTATTGCGGTGTTCCTGAAAACTTAACAAGTGTTTTTTCATAGCCCCTATTACATTTATTGTACATCTTTTTACCCTTTCTTTTTTTGCTTTTATATACTCATCTATATGATAAAATACATCCATATTGTCCTGCACTTTTAACTGAGAAATAGATATTAGGGGTTCAAACTCCGAGTTGAATTTTTGCTTTAAAAACTTAGCAGGTGATATGTCGCTTTTAGAGACCGCATAGTTTATTAAATCTTCCGCTCGTCTCATTTTTTGAATAAGAAGATTTTCAAGGTCATTTGCATTACCAAAGTTTTCAGGTAATGTGGTACTGATGCGATTGTTTTTTCTGTTCCAGTATTCTGGCGGAATCGCAAGTCCCGTATCCACTAAAACCCTTTCTTCAGAGTTGCGACAATACTGTAAGAAGATTTTACTAGTGCCATCCCGGCGTACCCATTCTTTTTTGCAGATAGGTTTGATTGGTAGTATCATAATACATGGTTTTACTCTATTTTTTACTCTATTTCAGTTAGGGAAAGCCATGTGAAGTTCTGATTCAGATAACTAATAAAAAGTCTGTAAAATGATAAAAATCAATACATTATGTAAGATTGAGTAAGAACTTGTCAAGCTGTGTAAAGTGGTCCAGTTTGCCGTCCGGTCCGCAGAAAGTCTCAGCTATAAAAGCTGGGACTTTTTTGTTTCTATCGCTCCTCATACGGAAATTCCGTCCATATAATTCGTAACTTATTCCCAAATCTCTGCTATGCATTCCACCCTAACTGCAACCAAATGGAGAATATCATCCATTGATATCCTTCGCGGACTGGTTATGATCATCATGGCATTAGATCATGTAAGAGACTTCTTTCATATCTCTGCTATGACAGAAGACCCTACCAATCCCGCAACTACCACACCCATTTTATTCTTCACACGATGGATCACACATTACTGTGCACCGGTATTTGTTTTTTTATCGGGGACATCTGCATTTTTATCCGGACAAAAAAAGACCCAAAAAGAATTATCCTCCTTCCTTTTAAAACGGGGTCTGTTTTTGATCGTATTGGAAATTGTAGTGATTAATTTTTTAGTGGTGTTTGATCCTTTGTATCGATTCATTGGTCTACAAGTGATTTGGGTCATTGGAGTATCGATGGTACTACTCTCATTTCTGATCTATCTGCCATTACGTGCGTTGTTTATGATTGGAATAGCATTGGTGGTTGGACATAATATGCTGGATGGCTTTAACTATCGGAATATGGAAGACATTCCATTATGGTATGCATTCTTGCACCAGCAAATGTTTACGTCTTATGGTGAAGGCAGATTTTTTGCGGTATTGTATCCACTGATTCCCTGGCCGGGTATCATGTTGTTGGGTTATTGTATGGGTTCCTGGTATCTGAAGGAATTTGATGCAGCTAAAAGAAAAAAATTATTACTAGGGTGGGGTAGTGCTGCATTGATAGCTTTCTTCTTATTACGATGGATGAATGTGTATGGAGACCTGGTTCCTTGGACAACACAAAAAGATACTACTGCTACCATCATTTCCTTTTTCAATGTAACCAAGTATCCACCCTCATTGTTGTATTGCTGTATGACACTTGGGCCCGCTTTGTTGTTATTGATTTGGTTAGAAAAAGTAAAAGGTAAATGGTCTGAAATAGTGATGGTATATGGTCGTGTACCAATGTTTTATTACATACTGCATTTCTCTCTCATTCATATGCTCTGTGTGGTGGCATTCTTTGCTACCGGCAGACCATTGAGTGATGCAGCCAGCGGTAACTTTGCTTTCCGTCCGAATGATTTCGGGTTTTCTTTGCCGGTGGTGTATGTTATCTGGATAGGAGTGATCGCTATTTTATACCCGATATGCAAATGGTATAACCGTTATAAGAGCACGCATGATCAATGGTGGTTGGCGTATTTGTGAATTGTCAATTTCTATTCACAATTGACAATTCACTATTTCAGCAACCCCTTGATCTCATTTAGCTTCATCAAAGCTTCAACAGGAGTAAGGCGATTGATATCGATATCATTGAGCATCTTACGGATATCATCAAAAGTTTGTGAGTGCGCATCGAAGATGGAAAGCTGCATTTTGGGCGCGCTGAGTTCTTTGATGTTTTTTTCCAGACGCTCTTTTTTAGAAGCGGATGCATGAGAATCTTCATCTACATGTTTTTCTTCCAGCTGGGCTAAAATTTCATTGGCTCTTTGTATCAATTCAGGAGGCATACCCGCCATCTTGGCTACATGAATACCAAAGCTATGTGTGCTACCACCTGCAGCCAGTTTACGCAAGAAAATGATCTTATTACCTACCTCTTTATTGGTGACATGAAAATTCTTAACACGCGGTAACTTCTGTTCCAATTCATTCAGTTCATGGTAGTGTGTTGCGAATAATGTTTTGGGGGCATGTTTCGATGCATGCAAATACTCAACAATACTCCACGCAATTGAAATACCATCATAGGTGGAAGTTCCTCTGCCAATTTCATCTAACAGAACCAGACTTCGTGTTGAAATATTATTGATGATACTCGCCGTTTCATTCATTTCAACCATGAAAGTAGATTCACCTCCACTCAAATTATCACTGGCACCTACACGCGTAAATATCTTGTCTGTTAAAGGAATTTGAGCCGATGATGCAGGTACAAAACTTCCCATATGCGCCATTAAGGTAATAAGCGCTGTTTGCCTAAGTATGGCACTCTTACCACTCATATTCGGACCGGTAAGAATAATGACTTGTTGCGATTCAGGATCCAGCAGTATATCGTTGGCAATATAGTGTTCACCTGGAGGTAAATTTCTTTCGATCACAGGATGACGACTGTCTTTTAGTTCCAGTGCGTGTCCATCGTGTACTTCCGGTTTTTTGTATTGGTATTGTAAAGCATTCTCAGCAAAGCAAGTCAAACAATCAATTTGCGCCAGTAATTGTGCATTGATTTGAATAGCTGCAATAAAAGGTTGAAGCGATTGTAACAATTGATCATAGAGTTCTAATTCAATCGCCAATATTTTATCTTCTGCGCCGGTAATTTTTTCTTCGTATTCTTTTAATTCCGGTGTGATGTATCGCTCAGCATTTGCAAGTGTTTGTTTGCGTATCCAATCAGCGGGTACTTTGTTTTTATGTGAATTGGTAACTTCCAGATAGTAACCAAATACATTGTTGAAACTGATCTTCAAGGAACTGATGCCTGTTTTCTCCGCTTCTCTTTGCTGAATATTGATCAGGAACTCTTTCCCACCACTGGCAATATTGCGTAAAGTATCTAGCTCTGTGTGGATACCTGCACGAAATACTTCTCCTTTATTGGCAGCTACGGGTGGCTGATCGGTGAGTGAGGTCGTAATTCTTTCTACCAGTTCTGTACAGGGATTCATCGCCATACCTGCATCTTTCAACAATGGGTCGGTAGAGGTAAAACAAAGTTCTTTGATGGCATTGACTTGTTCCAATCCGCGAGCAAGTTGCAATACTTCTCTCGGATTGATTTTTTTAGCGGGTACCTTACTCACCAATCTTTCCAGATCACCGCATGATTTGATTGCTTGTATGAGTTGTTTTCTGGCTTCGGTATGTAGCAACAGATACTCAACCGTATTCAATCGTTCATGGATCCTTTGCTGATCTTTTAGTGGGAAGATCAACCAGCGACGTAACAATCGGGCACCCATCGGACTCGCCGTGTTATCCATCACTTTCAATAAGTGGTTGCCTTGTTCAGTACCGGTACCAATAAGTTCAAGATTACGAATGGTGAAACGATCCATCCATAAAAAATCATCTTTTTCAATTCTTTGAATCGAGTTGATGTGTTGAATATTGGGATGTTCAGTTTCTTTCAGGTAGTAAAGGATAGCGCCCGCTGCTACCAATCCTTTTGATAGATGTTCAACACCAAATCCCTTAAGGGTATGTGTTTGAAAATGTTTGAGTAAACTTTCCGTAGCAAAAGCCTCATCAAAGATCCAGCTTTCCATGGTGTAGGTATAGAACCGGTTACCATGACTTTCTTTGAAAGTTTTCTGGTATTGTCTTTGGAAGATGACTTCCGCAGGTTTCAAACCTTGTAACAGGTTATCGATGTATTCAGTATTGCCTTCTGCTATCAAAAATTCGCCCGTGGAAATATCTAAAAAGGCAATACCACTTTCTGTTTCAGTAAAATGCACGGCGGCAAGAAAATTATTGCTGCCTTGTTCTAACAATTTATCATTGGTGGCAACACCGGGTGTTACCATTTCAGTAACGCCCCTTTTCACGATACCTTTTACAGTCTTAGGGTCTTCCAGTTGATCGCATACTGCTACACGATGACCCGCTTTCACCAATTTGTGTAAATACGTATCCAATGCATGATGTGGGAAACCGGCGAGTTCACTGGAGGCTGCAGCTCCATTATTTCTTTTAGTAAGAGTGATCCCCAAAACCCGGGAAGCGATAATAGCATCCTCTCCAAAAGTTTCATAAAAATCACCGACACGGAACAGCAAAACAGCATCCGGATATTTTTGCTTAATTGCCCGATGCTGCTGCATTAAAGGAGTATCTGCCGATGATTTAGCCATGGGGGCAAATATAGAATTTGTCCAGAGGACTCCTGTGGAGAAAATGAGTTAATTTGTCCAAAGGACTCCGATGGGAGAAAATTTGAAAATGAAAATGCCTTTTTGCTTTGCAAAAAGGCATTTTCATGCTGTTGTATTTTCAAATTTTCATCTCGCCTCAGGCGAGACAAATTAATTCCTAGGTTTCGGCATCGGTTTACGTGGCAATTTAGCGTCACGCTGAGCTGTGTTATACGCGAACGCCGCTACGATCGTTGCGATTTGTTTGAGATCATCTGCAATCAGGTGATCATATACATCCATATTGCTATGATGGGTACGGGTATCATATTCAATTGGGTCTTGTATGAACTGGAAACCGGGTAATCCTACCGCATCAAAAGCCTGGTGGTCTGTGCCACCCGTGTTGCTGATGGTAACAGTAGCAGCACCCAAATCCTTGAATGGCTCCAACCAAGCGCTGAAAATATCTTTACAATCGACATTGCCTTGTAAATAAATACCACGGATCTTGCCGGTGCCATTATCGATATTATAGTAGGCAGAGAATTTTTCATGTTGAGCAAGTGGCTGCATATTGGCAGGGTCTGCAAAAGTCTTTTTTACATACCCTCTAGAACCCAGCAAACCTTGTTCTTCACCACTCCATAAACCAATGCGAATGGTTCTGCGGGGTTGTACACCCAATGCTTTTAAAATGCGCATCGCTTCCATCATCACTGCAGAGCCGGAAGCATTATCAGTAGCACCTGTACCCGCCTGCCATGAATCTAGGTGAGCACCAATCATAACGATCTCATCTTTTAATTGAGGATCGGTACCCGGAATTTCAGCAATCACATTATAACCTTGCAGGTCTTTGGTTTGGAATTTTGTTTTTACATCTACATCCATTTTCACAGCTGTGCCTGATTTAGCCAAACGTAGAATGGTATTGTAATCTTCAATACCCAATGCCATATCTAAAAAGTTTTCAGGGTCTGTTCCTTTATACGCTCCACCACCTTGTGCGAAGATGGTACCATCATGGTTGCGAGTACCGCTAGTGATCATAGCAATAGCGCCCTCACTCTTAGCCATGGCTTTCAATAAATTCATAGCACGCTGACTGTTTTGACGGGCAGCCATTTGTTCCCGGAATATGCGCATTTGAGCTGTATCGCCACCTTGGGGTGCACCGCCACGTCCACCTGCAGCGGTTGGAGCAGCCGCAGCCATTTTAGCCAACTCTTCATCGGTGAAACGAATCGCATCTGCCTTGAAACTATGTTTGTAATCAATCAACTGATCTGGAATGATGATCTTATTTTTCAATTGTCCGCGATAGGCTTCCAGAGATGCTGAATCTTTCAATTGGATCACCAATATCTCGCCATTTTTTAAACCACGTGTTCCGGCCGTCCAGGTTTTGGGCCATGCCATGATGGGTTTATAATAGGGGGCGGTCATGGCTACATAAGATTTTTCCAGTTCCCATCCTTTTCCAAATTCACCCCAAGGATCGAGTTGTGCATTGGAAACTCCCCAACTGGTCAATGCTTCTTTTGCATAGTTGGCGGCACGCATATAGCCTGCGGAGTTGGTGAGACGATTACCACTTTTGTCTGTGAGGTTGAATGCTATATCCATAACCTGTGAACGCTTCAATCCCTCTTCACGGATTTTTTGCATCATCGACAAATCAACTTTCTCCTGTGCAAACACTGCCACAGGTAAACTCAATGCCAAAAGCCAGGCATAACGGGTTGTTTTTCTCATAATGGTTGGTTTTAGGTATGTTGGTCGATAGTCCATGGTCCATAGTTGATAATCCATTGACTATGGACTATCGACCATGGACCAAAATAACCAATCCCTTCAAATCTTCCTCCCACATTATTTGAATGGTTGAGTTTACCTTTGCGGCATGCGAAAATTGAGCATGGATGAGTTGGGTAGAAAATCGGTGTCTGATTTTAAGGAAGCAGATAAACACCGATTGATACTGGTATTGGATAATATCCGGAGTATGCATAATGTGGGAAGTGTGTTTAGATCTGCCGATGCTTTTCTGGTGGAGGGAATATGTTTGTGTGGCTATACGCCACAACCCCCACATCGCGACATCCATAAAACCGCATTAGGAGCAACTGAAACGGTGGATTGGATGTACTTTCCCACCACATTGGAAGCAGTAGAGCAGCTAAAGTCAAAAGGGTATAAAATATTCGCACTCGAACAAGCAGAAGGAAGTACTTCATTAGAACAATTCAATGCCAATGAACATTTACCTGCCGCAATTGTTTTAGGCAATGAAGTAGAAGGAGTAGACACAGCAGTACTACAACATTGTGACGGATGTATTGAAATTCCACAGTTTGGAATGAAACATTCACTCAATGTATCGGTAGCAACGGGGATTGTATTGTGGGAAGCGGTGAGGGGAACGATGTAAGAAAGCCAATGGTGTATAGCTTATTGCTCATAGATGGAATCGTTTTTTCTATAAGCAATGAACCATCAGCTATAAACCAAAAGCATATGATTTCTTTCTAGTCCCTTTTCTCTTATCCTTGTAACCTGTACCTTCCTTGTCCCTTGTTCCTTCGATCTTGATACTTTAATTTTTTTATATGGTTCGCATAAAAAACTACTTGAGTCTTGTCAAATTTTCCCATACCATTTTCGCGATGCCATTTGCGATGATTGGGTTGTTTTTGGGGGGCACTTATGGCGATCCAGTGTATAATAGCTATTTGCAGAATCAGTTGGTTGGTTATTGGCATCCTTTTGTGGTAACCGCTCTTTTAGTTGTTATTTGCATGGTCACAGCCAGAAGTGCTGCAATGGCTTTTAACCGCTATCTCGATCGCTCTTTTGATGCTAAAAATCCACGTACCGCTATTCGTGAAATACCCAAGGGAATCATATCTCCCGAAAGTGCTTTACGCTTTGTGATACTGAATAGTATTTTGTTTGTTGCAGCCACCTGGTTCATCAATCCCCTTTGTTTTTATTTATCACCGGTGGCTTTGTTTGTGATATTATTTTACAGCTATACCAAACGATTCACAATGTTATGTCACCTCGTGCTGGGTTTGGGGTTGGCACTGGCTCCTATTGGTGCATATTTGGCTGTAACAGGGATGTTTGATCTGTTGCCTATTTTATTTTCTCTGTCTGTTATTTTCTGGGTTAGTGGATTTGATATTATTTATGCTATGCAAGACGTAGATTTTGATCAATCGCAACAATTGCACTCTATACCGGCATCCTTGGGTAAGGAAAGAGCCTTGCAGTTATCCAATGTATTACATTTCATCAGCGCAGCCTGTATCATTGTAGCAGGTATCTATGGAGCGTTTCATTGGATCTATTGGATAGGTACGGCAGTGTTTTGTGGAATGCTGATCTATCAACATTCCATCGTTACACCCAACGATCTCAGCCGGGTCAACATCGCTTTCATGACCGCCAATGGCATTGCCAGTGTAGTGTTTGGGGTATTGGTGATTGCTGCGATGTTTTTGTAGTAGTCCATAGACCATGGACTATGGACCATGGACTTTTCCTAATTTCGCATCTATTCTCCGGCTAACATAATCCGGAACGACTAGCTTCATGGCAAGAATTCTTTGTATTGATTATGGAGGGAAAAGAACCGGGCTGGCAGTGACCGATCCTTTACAGATCATTGCCAGTGCACTGACAACGATTGATACCAAAGAACTGTTTCTTTTTTTGAAAAAATATATGCAGTCTGAACCTGTTGAATTGATATTGATTGGTGAGCCACTTGGATTGGATGATCAACCTACTCATGCTACCCCTTTGGTAAAAGCCGCTATCCAAAGATTAAAAAAAGAGTTTCCTCAAATACCGATTGAAACAGTGGATGAGCGCTACACTTCCAAAATGGCTTCCCGTGCCATGATTGATATGGGAATGAAGAAAAAAGATAGACAAATCAAGGGTAATGTAGACCAAATTGCTGCTACGATGATGCTGCAGGAGTATTTGGAGAAAAATCAAAAGTAAAAAATCAAAATTCAAAATCTTGGTTAGGGGGTATCGAATAAAGGTTTTTTGACTTTTGACTTTTGAATTTTCACTTTCTCTTATCCATGCCCATTTGCTGGTTGCCCAAATTCGGGGTATTTTCGCCGATTAATAATACTGAACAATCAATGATACTTCCAATTGTAGCCTATGGGGCACAGGTTTTAAGGAAAAAAGGAGTGGAAATCAATGCGAATTATCCCGGATTAGAAAAGCTAATTGCCGATATGTGGGAAACCATGTATGCGAGTAATGGGGTGGGATTAGCCGCTCCCCAGATCAATAAGGATATTCGTTTGTTTGTGGTGGATAGCACCCAAATATTTGAACATATGGAAGCAGAGGATAAAGGGAAGTATCCTGATGAACCCGGTATTAAAAAAGTATTTATCAATGCACAGATCCGTTCCTTGGGCGGAGAAGAATGGCCTTATAATGAAGGCTGTTTGAGTATTCCCAATATTCGAGAAGATGTGAAGCGCAAGGAGGAAGTGGAACTGGAATACATGGATGAACAGTTTCAATTGCAGGTAGAAACATTCAAAGGTATTACTGCTCGTGTAATTCTGCATGAATACGATCATATAGAAGGTAAACTCTTTATCGATTACCTGAAACCCCTTCGACGCAAAATGTTACAAGGCAAACTAAACGATATCAGTAAGGGAAAGTCTCGCGTTGATTATAAAATGATCGTATTAAAATGAGGCGATTCCTATATTCAATACTGTTTTTATTTTTTACCCAAACAACTTTTGCGCAGGACACTACTGTGCGCATAGACAATCAGTCTTTTACATTGGCGGAAGTAGTAGTTCGGAATAATTTTGATTACAGAAGATTATTGAATCAAATCAAAGAAGACACTACTTTTTACAAAGCATTTCGTAACCTGCGAATCTTAGGATTTACTTCTTTCAATGATATCAAAATGCTGAACCGAAAGGGCGGAGTAGCAGCATCTCTATACAGTAAGACCAGGCAAAATAGATCCAATGGTTGTAGAACCATGGATGTACTGGAAGAGAAAACAACCGGTGATTTTTATGATCGAAAAGGTGAGTATAATTATGAAACACCTGAATTATATGCAGGTTTGTTTTTTACCAAAGGAACGATTTGTGGAGAAGATAATATCGTAAAAGGGCGAACAAGAAATGTGAGCAATAAGAAAGGGATGGAAAAACATAAAGAACAATTGAAAATGTTGTTCTTTAATCCCGGTAAGAAAATACCCGGTATTCCTTTGATTGGGAATAAACTCGATCTATATGATGATGATGCACATAAATTGTATGATTATAGATTAGATCTGGAAGAATATAAAGGACAATTGTGTTATGTTTTTTCTATCACACCTAAAGAAAATCTTGGCTTCCTTAAAAATGACAGGATCGTAGTAGATCAAATGACTACATGGTTCGATCAAAAGACCTTGGAGGTACTCGGAAGAAATTATTCATTGAGCTATAAAGCACTAGTGTATGATTTCGATGTTCAGATGGAAGTGGAAATGGGTAAGTTTGAAGGATTAACTGTTCCTAAAATACTTCGTTATAAAGGCAACTGGGATATTGCTTTCAAGAAAAGAGAAAGAGCAGTATTCACCGCCACGCTATTTGATTTTAAAAAATAAGGACTGCATCATGCAGTCCTTATTTTTTAAAATCAATCCCCACTATTATAAATTCTCGATAACAGTAAGTATGTCTGCCAGACTTTTCTTTTGAGGTTCAATTTTATAGGTGTTCATGGTGCCAACATCATTGATTTCACGGATACCCAAATAGAGGTCTGTACCAAGTCTGGAGAATGAAAGTATTTTAATTTTGGCACCTCTAGGGATCTGAGATGCTGTAAATGCTTTTGATCTGGCATCAGGAGATAGTTTCACCACAATTTTCTGATCTGCAAATACTGCGTACACAACAGTATTCTTATTTGTGAAGTTTTGTGGGAAGTAAGTAAAGATATTGGTATGCAAAAGGGTACTATCAATATACCGCTGTGCACCTGTCCATCTAAGCTGAGTAGTTCTAAGTTCATACCCTTTTAAGATATTGCCCAAAGAATCAGTTTTCTGCCAGGTTCTGATATGGCTGGTATCTGTATGTCTTACCCATGTATGCGCAGTATCGATACCATTGGAAATAAATGGAATGGTTTCTTTTGCATGAAATACCTGCATGTTATTTTTCGGATCTTCTGAATCACGGAATCGTATAGTGATAGATGCATTCGGTGCAAGCTTTAATTCTTGTCCGTTTCTGGAGATCCTAATAAAAAAGCCACCCGCAGTTTCCAATAAATATTTACCGGCCGTAGTAGGCTTAAAAAATTTGATATAATCACCCTTTTTCTTCAGTCGGAAAAACTCAATTTTTACTTTCCCTGTAGCAATTGAACCATTATTATCCGTACATGCACCGGCAGGGATCATCAGTTCTATTTCATCTTTTAATGTGAGGGTATCTCCGGTACTACAATCAAAAGAATCAATGATCAAATCAGGAAAAAATTGTCTGGCCAGTTCATGAATAGGAGCGGTGCTGGGTGTGGTAGCCGTCCATACAGTATCATTTCGCGGATCACCGGCATAGACAATGAAATTATCCGATAACTCTTTCTGACAGGAAGTCAAAAAGAAGAAAAGGATGGTTCCAAGGATGATGCTATTCTTTTTCATACTACGAAATGTGATACAATGATTAGATACTATTTTATTCCGTTTTGTTGCCTGCTTATTTTCTATTTAAATTATATCGCAACCCTATCGACAATCCACCCAAACTAAATCTTTGCTTGAAAGATGATTGTTCACTGGTGATACCCGATAAGTTATACCTGAAATAAGGTTCAAAAAACAATTGAGTGTCTTCTCCTAGTTTTTTCAATACGCTAAAACCTCCGTACAAGCCCAGTCCGATATTGTTTTTATAAATGCTGGTACTGCCTTTGGTAATGGGTACTGCAGACATACTGCTGTCAAGAATTACTCCCTGGTACCAAGAAGATATATTGAATACAACACCTGCATTTACACCAAATTGTAAGTTGTCGTTTCCAAACTGATAACCTAGTGTAACCGGTATATCAAAACTGCGATAACGGTTTCGGATAGTGTTATTTTTAAAACCGGTTTGCTGAACCGTACTGGTATCAGTTATTCTGAGTGTGTCACCCGGACCACGAATAATCGTTCTCACAGAAATAACGGTAGTAGTTCTTACTTCATTTTCAGTTCTGTAAGTAAATTTTTCATTGATCTGTGTATACTGTACACCTGCTTTCACCAAAAAGTTATCTGTGATGGGTTTGATGAGTCTTACTCCGGCTGAATAACCCAATCGCATAGATTCGCTGCTGTCTTTTCTTTGTAAATACTGTGGTGTAGCGGAAATATTTTCAATGGATTTAAATGCTAATTCAGGAGCTGCATATACTTCAACAAACCAATCGGTATTACCGCTTTTGAAGGGTGGACATACAATTACGTTCTTGAATTTTTTAGCATATGCACTATTGATCTGATCTTTTTGTAGACCACTTAAACTGTAATGTAATCTGCTTAATGATACGATATTGCCTTCTTCCAATTTACTGTTAAATGTTAATGGATAAGATAATGATAGTTGTTCAAGCGAAAGATCTTGATCAGTTGAAATGGATGGTGTAATTGTGTTAGAAGATGGTATCGACTGACGGGTACTGTTTTTTATAAAAGATGGAGAAGCCTCGATATAAGTTGGGTCTAGTTTTCTGTTTGTATTTTTTGCTGCAACTTCATTAGCAATAAAATTTGCTTCATCTTGTTTAGAGGAAGCGTTTACAGAACTGCTGGTAGAATTTTTTTCAGTCGTTGTTTTATCTGATGAACTAAGTGTAAGGGTTTGAATAACTTCATCAGATTTACTTTCATCATTCTTGTTGTTATTATTGGTTAGATTGTCTTCTTGTCCTTGCTGATCCTGAGTAAAGTTTTGTTGAGATGATTCTGAAGTTTTAGGTGATGGATGATTGGCTTCTGTTGCCGAAATAGCAGAACTAACCGTCTGTGCCGAAGAAACGGTTGATTCCTGCGATGAAAAGGTATTGCTGAAAATCAGGTATCCGGTAGTGGAACCGATCAATAACAAGAGTGCCAATCCCCAACGGTATTTTTTGGGAAGAAGGAAACCTCCTTTACGGTCATCATCTTTAGCGGGGTTCACTTTATCCCATAATCCGGCCGGCACAGGGGCACTATGATCATGGAGTTTAGCCCTGATGAAATTATCAAATTGGTTATCTGTCATGTTATACAGCAATTTTTTGCAATTGTAAGATTTGTTGTTGCAGCATTTTCCTAGCTTTCACCAATTGGCTACGGCTGGTCCCTGCTTGTATATTGAGCATTTCTGCGATTTCTTCATGGCTATATCCCTCAATCACATTCAGGTTGAATACGATCCGATATCCATCCGGTAATTGATTGATCAGTTTCATCAGGTCTTCTTCTCCCAAATGTGCGTAAGCGCCCGGATCTACCTGAGGAGCATGTTGGCTATGATCATCAATATCCTTAAACTTCATCTTTTTTCTTTCCAGATGTCGGATAGCCGTATTCACCACAATACGTCTGATCCAGCCTTCAAATGAACCTTCAAACTTGAATTGACCGATATATTGAAAAACTTTAATGAAAGCATCCTGGATCATGTCTTCTGCTTCCATGGCGTCATTGGCGTATCTTAGACATACGCTCATCATCTTACCGGCATACTTGTCAAAAAGCATGCGCTGGCAACTGTTATCCTGCCTGATACAGCCTCTAATCAGATCATGTTCTGTCACCTGCGGGGTAGTTTAGTGGGTTGACGTCACTACATAGATACCATTTTATGTTCAATTGTTGCCTGTCTTGCGGTTTCTATGGTAAAATAGACAAAAGCCCTGAGAATAGGGGTAGCAAGGGGAAAATTAACAGAACCGTTGAAAGGTAGTTCGGGTTGACAGTTGTTAGTTGACAGAAAAGCCAGTTTCTCTACCAGTCAACTGTCAACTAACAACTGTCAACTAACTCATACTCTCAAAAACTGATCCTGAATATAATCCACTACTTCTATCAGGTTCTGATTTTTATTGAAGACCGCTAACTGTCTGTCTGCACCGGTTCCTTGTTGGAAGATCGTATGAACATAGTTGAGAATATGTCTGCTACCGAGTTCGTCTACCACATCGTCTACAAAATCCAATAATTCGAGGATCAGGGCTTTGGTTTCTACTTCGGTTTCTTTCCCAAAATCAATCAGGGTACCATCAATACCATACCTGCTGGCCCTCCATTTATTTTCATTGATTACAGAGCGTTGGTACATCATAAAGCTGAGGTTTTGTGTTCTCAGTTTATAGATTTTGGCACATATAGCCTGAAATAGCGCTGCAATGGTGATCGTTTCATTGATGGTCATCGGCACATCACAGATCCTAAATTCTACGGTATTAAAAAACGGATGTACACGTAAATCCCACCATATCTTTTTGGCATTGTCGATACAGTTCGTTTTGATCAATAGGTTCACATAACTTTCATACGATTCAATATTCTCGAAATAATCCGGGATACCTGTTCTCGGAAATTTGTCAAAGACCTTGGTACGAAATGATTTATAACCGGTTTGTCTTCCTTCCCAAAAAGGTGAATTGGTACTCAATGCATACACATGGGGAAGAAAATAGCGGGCTGTATTGGCAATATGGATAGCCATTCTTCTGTCTTCCATACCCACATGCACATGCAAACCAAAAATGAGGTTACTTCTAGCCGCCTCTTGCAATTCGTTCACGATCTGATTATAACGAACATGATCGGTGATCAACTGGTTTTCCCAATGACTAAAAGGGTGTGTACCGGATGCGCCAACCCATAATCCCAATTCACCCGCAATGGCAGCAATAGTGCCCCTGAGCGCGGCTACATCTTTAAAAGCTTCATCTATATCGGCACAGATATCTGTTCCCACTTCCACCACTGCTTGATGCATTTCAGCTTTTACTTTGTCTTTCAGGATTTTTTGTCCTTCCAGTACTATTTTTTGTTCATGGCTCTTGAGTTCTCTTGTCAGCGGATCCAATACCATGTATTCTTCTTCCACGCCTAAGGTAAAATGCGCATACTTCCTGTTTCCCATCAGATCAGTTTTTGTTTGGCACTACTACGTTTAATATATTCTCCCCAAGTGAGGTTGTCGGCACCATCAACTTGCGACTGAGCTTTTTCAATGGCATAATTAGCGGCAGTTTCCACTACCCAGTCAAAATTTTCTTGTCCCACACTTTTGATATCCGCATCCGGCGCCGGATTACAGAAATCAATTGCATAAGGAACGCCATCACGAAGTGCTAATTCTACGGTGTTGAAATCATATCCAAGATATCTGTTGATGCGCAATACAATGTCTTCCATCTGAGCCAGTCTTTCTGACGAAGGCTTGAAATCGGCCACATATCTCAAATGATGAGGATTACGTGGCTCATAAGGCATGATACGTACATGCTTCCCTCCGATGCAATAGCAGCGATAATATTCATCGAAAATAATTTCTTCCTGTAAAAGCATGACCAACTCTCCGGTTTCACTGTGTTTTTCAAAGAAATCTTCCATGCTGGTGAGCTTATATACATTCTTCCAACCACCACCTGCAAAAGGTTTCATATAAGCAGGAAAGCCAACATAATTAAAAATTCCTTCCCAATCGAGTGGATAAGCCAGGTTACTAAATGACTGATCCGAAGTATCAGCCGGAAGATCTCTGGATGGTAAGATCACTGTTTTCGGAACCGGTACATTGATTTTAGTGGCCAGACAGTTATTGAAAAATTTTTCATCGGCACTCCACCAAAAAGGATTGTTGATGACCGCTGTGCCACAGAGGGCAGCATTTTTCAGGAAAGCACGATAGAAAGGAACATCCTGACTAATCCTATCAATGATAACGGCATAACCACTGGTTTCACCCTGCATCACCTTATCGATCCGTACAGGTTCGGCCATGATGCCGGGAATATTTTTACTGTTGATTCTTTCCACAAAAGCCATGGGAAAACTTCGTTCTTGCCCAAACAAAATGCCGATCTTTTTCATAATACAGTAGTTTAGAATTGAGGTCTGTTTAATTTGTCCCATCAATTTAATCAGAATTTTCGGAAAAAAAATTCTTCTCTACAGGATTTTCATGGTTGGGTCTGAATTAGTTTCTGACTTTATTTTCATTCATTCCTTTATTTTTGAAATATGGCTGAAACCCCCTCTGAAATATCCTTTACATCCATTCAAGTAACACGACATACGGTTCATTCTGAGTTTTTGGAAAGAGAAGTTTTGATCGATCTGTATTTGCCGGTGGAATCCTTACGAAAAGAGCCATTGAGTTTATTGTTGATCAATGATGGACAAGACCTTCCTAAAATGCCTTTTGATGAACTATTGGATCAATTGATCACTGATGGAGAGATTCAACCTTTGATTGCGGTGGGTATTCATTGTGGCGAGGATCGGAAAATGGAATATGGAACTGCTTATGCGGCCGATTTTAAAGGTAGGGGGGCGAAGGCGGGTTTGTATACCAAGTTTGTTTTTGACGAATTACTGCCCTTTATCAGAAAAATTTCTTTGATGCAATCTTTCAAGGACAAATCATTTGCAGGTTTTTCATTGGGTGCATTGAGTGCGATGGATATTGTGTGGAATCACCCCAGTGAGTTCAACCGAATTGGGGTATTCAGTGGATCATTATGGTGGAGAAGAAAAGGATATGAAGACGGTTATGAAGATGAAAAAGACCGCCTCATGCATTTACAAATTCGAAAGGGTGGTTTTTATCCCTGGATCCGCACATTTATTCAATGCGGACAATTGGACGAAGCCGAAGACAGGAATAAAAACGGGATCATTGATAGCATTGATGATGCTTTAGATCTCATCATTGAAATGAAAGCCAAAGGCTATACTGATGAACATATTCATTATTTGGAAATGGAAGACGGTAAACATGATGTTCCTACTTGGGCACGTGCTTTACCCTTGTTTTTGAAGTGGGGCTGGGGCGTGTAGTCCATAGTTGATAGTCCATGGCTTATGGCGTATAGTAGGAATTTAGGATAGCTCATTACTGGCAATTACGGCGAATAATACTTTTCATTTTACAATTAACTATTTGCCATGAACTATAAGCTATGGTCTATAGCGTATGGGTCATGGCGTATGGTAGGAAGTTGGGATAGCTAATTACAGAGAATAGCACTTTTCATTTTACAATCAACTATTCGCTATGAACAATAAGCCATGGACCATAGACTATGGACCAAAAAAAGCCGCTACTCAAAAAGTAGCGGCTCTCTGTATTTCAAAACGCTGTAACCAGCATTAAAAGTTAAATCTCAGACCTAGCTGACTGATCCATCTTGCAGCATAAGCAGCATTTGTGGTGGTGCTTACATTCCAAGGGCTACGTCCAACCAATGTTGGGTTGAATCTGTATTGTGGAGTCAGGTTGGTAGCGGCATTTACATAACCGGCAAACTGTATCAACTGGAAGTTGTCGTTTTGCTGGAAGTAAGTACGACCCCAGTTTCTGTTCAGCATATTACCAAAGTTAAATACATCGTAAGTTAACTGGAACTGGTAACGTCTGTTACCCACTTTGATATTGAAATCCTGAGCAATCTTTAAATCGATAATGTTGGTGAAAGGTAAACGGCTACCGTTTCTTTCAGCAAATTTACCACGATTCTCTCTCAGGTATTTATTGCTTTGAATATATGCTTCCAAAGCAGCTCTTTGCTGATCCTGTGTGTAAGTAACACCACTTACAGTATTGTTCAAGAAGATCATGGTAGATAGATCACCTGAAGTTGGGATATAGATCAGGTCGTTTGTACCATTGGTACCATCATCACGAACCATTGATCCCACACCGTATACATAACTAAGTGGGTTACCGGACTGACCAGTGTATACCAATGTAACGGTAGTAGCCAGTTTCTTATTGGCATATTCAAATTTCTTGCTCAGGTAAGCAAAAATTCTGTGACCTGCACTGAAATCTGAATTAGATCTGGTGATAAAGTTTCTACCATTTACAGTTTCCATGAATCTCCACTGGCTCAAGTTAACAGAGCTGGTACCATCATTTACAGTAGTAGAATTACCAAAAGTATAGCTCAGATCAAAAGCGAAACCTGTACGAGTTCTCTTACTTGCTGACACTGTAAAGTTGTATGCATAACCTGTAGGGCCTTTATTATTGCTTAACAAGATCGCATTATCGTAAGGGTTAGATCCATCTGAATTCAAAGGAATACGACCATTGTTAGTGGTTGGATATACGTTACGGCTACCGGCACCCAAAGAAGTACCAACAGGAGGTAACAAGTTAATATTGGTATAATAGATCTCATTCAGGTTTTTACTAAAGATTCCTTCCAGAGAGCCAGACCATCCATCACCAAACTTTTTATCAAAAGCAATGGAAGTTCTAAACAACTTAGGAACTTTAAATTCAGCAGCAGTTAAGTTCAAAGGCCCTTTTGTAATACCTGCACCTACTTCAGCTGGGGTCCACTGGTTGTTTGGATCAGGTCTGAAACGAATAGTATTCAACTGAGTAGCATTCGCAGAATAACCTCCAATAAAAATACCATTGTTATTAAATATTGCACCTGGCCATACCAGCGGAATACGTCCTGTAAAAAGACCCATACCACCACGGATCACTAGGTTTTCTTCAGGGATTTTATAAGTGAAGCCAACTCTCGGTGATAAAGCCAAAGGAATTTTAGGCGTTAAACCTGAACGTGCTCCTTGAAGATCGTAGTACTGTGAGAATCTCGGAATGGCAACAGTATTGGTATAATTGTCTTCCCAAGGTTTGCTGAGAATTTTATAATAATCAGCCCTTAAGCCCAAGCTAACGGTTAAATTATCAGAAGCTCTGATTTCATCATTTGCAAACAATGAACCTTTCGCAATTTTGAATTTAGCTGCAGCATCAGTAGCATCACCTTTACCTGCGTCAATGTTAGAGAAACCATAAGTATAAGCCTGAGGTCTTGCATTAGTTAAGAAGTCATTCAAATTGGAATAAGTATAGTTTCCAAAGTTGTTTTGAATGAAGGCATTGTACACATCATTGTATTCATAATCAACACCCACTTTCAAAGCATGTTTACCTAAAGTGAATTTGAACTCATCATATAAAGACCAGTTCTTCTGAGTCAAAAGGTTTACTGTAGAACTGTTGTCCGGGCCAAATACCAATGCACCAGATCCATCATTGATACGAACACGAGGAAATTTCTGACCAATTGGGTCACGATCATCCAATACATCCGTGAAAGTGATCAATAATTTATTGCTTGAACTTTTACCTACCAAGCTCTTCAATTCAGCAGAAGTTGAATTGGTTCTGGTAGGGAAACGGAATCCATTGTTATAGAAGTTGATGGTTCCGCTTGAACTTGAGCTGGTATTTAAACGTTCACCTTTTGTATAACGGTTACTTACAGACAATTTATGTCTATCACTGATATTCCAGTCAATACGAGCAGTGATACGATCAGCATTTACTTCTTCAGTATTATCTAAGAATCCACCAGGCTCATAACCAAAATTAGTTCTAAGCGTGTTTGCTAGCGCTGTAACTGCAGCTAAATTGCTATTACCTGCATATTGACTAAAATCAAAAGGTTGAGGGCGAACATCGCGCTGAAGGTCAACATTGATAAAGTAGAACAATTTGTTCTTAGTGATGGCGCCACCAACACGGAAACCATAGGTTTTCTTGGTGAAATTATTCAAACGCGTAGCATTCTGCTTCAATCCTGTAGGTGTTTTGCCAGCCAGTTTTTCATTCTGTAAGAAATAGTAAACAGATCCTTCTGTCTTATTGGTACCTGAACGAGTAATGGCATTGATACCACCACCTACGAAGTTACCCAAAGAGGCATCGAAAGGAGAAATCACTACCTGGAACTGGTCAATCGCATCTATTGAAATAGGAGCGATGGCTGCCTGGCCACCATTGGTACCTGAAGCAGATAAACCAAATACGTCATTGTTTACAGCACCGTCAACATAGAAAGAGTTGTAACGGTTATTTTGACCGGCAATTGTTACGGCTCCTTCACTAGCACCCAGTTTAGCCTGAGGTACCGCGCGGAGGTAGTCATAAATATTACGACCTACGGTAGGCAGGTTCGCCATTTTATCACGACCAATTAAAGTCTCAGCACCACCTTTACCGGAAGCTTCTGTAGTCTTACGAGTAGAAGAAACGGTTACTTCACCTAGATTGCCGGCTTTATTAGCCATTGCAAAGTCTAACTTGAATGATTCACCCAAACTCAGGTAAATCTCAGTTTTCTTCTCATTCGCAAAGTTCACGAACGATACTTCTACTGAATATGGACCACCGGGGTTCATATTATTGATGTTAAAACGACCACCTGTACGGCTTTGTACACGATAAACGGTACCGGTAGGCTCATGGGTTGCTGTTACGGTTGCACCAACCAGGTCTTCACCGGTAGTTGTCTTCACAGTACCACTCATACTACTGGTGGTATTCTGTGCAAGTGTGAAAGCCGGCATGAGTAAAACCGCAATTACAAATTGCAAGAGTCTTTTACTTAGCATAATGTTAATTTTTCAGCTGCAAAGAAAACAAATAATTAGCTATGAATTTCAACAGAATGTTAACAAAATATTGCCTCAACCGGCTATTGCTGTTATTCCTCGATTCTTGTTCAATTTTTTGACCCTTTTCGGCTTTTTATGCTTAATAATGCGGGTTTTTGGAACGAAAAATAATCTGCATTCCCAAATAGGTAAACCGTTTTGAGCATTGAACTGTAATTTTGTCTGACAATGGAAAATATTAGACTGAATACGATAGAAGAAGCCATTCAAGATATCCGAGACGGTAAAATGATCATAGTGGTGGATGATGAAGACAGAGAAAATGAAGGGGATTTTATCATTGCTGCCCGACACGCTACCCCTGAAATCATCAATTTTATGAGTAAGGAAGGTCGCGGATTGATCTGTGCCGCTCTTACGGAAGAACGTTGTAAAGAGTTGGAACTCAGTCCGATGGTGAGTTCTAATACCTCTTTACATGAAACCGCTTTCACGGTTTCAGTGGATTTAATCGGGCAAGGCACTACCACGGGTATATCTGCACATGATCGATCCAAAACCATTTTGGCGCTTATTCATCCTGATACTAAGCCTGCTGATTTAGGCAGACCCGGACATATTTTTCCGCTCAGAGCCAAAGATGGAGGCGTTTTGCGCAGAACCGGGCATACGGAAGCAACGGTAGATCTTGCCAGACTTGCGGGTTTTGAACCTGCGGGTGTTTTGGTAGAAGTGATGAATGAAGATGGTACCATGGCGAGGCTGCCACAACTTATGGTCATTGCGCAAAAGTTTGGTTTAAAGATCATTTCTATCAAAGACCTGATCGACTATCGTTTGAAGCGCGATTCTTTGATTGAAGAATTGGTGAGAGTGGATATGCCTACCAAACATGGTGAGTTTAAACTCGTAGCGTTCAAAGAAAAAATAACGGGTGCCGAACACTTGGCTTTAATAAAAGGAGAGTGGAGTCATGATGAAGCGGTATTAACAAGGGTGCATAGCAGCTGTTTTACGGGCGATATTCTGGGAAGTTTCCGCTGTGATTGTGGCGAGCAATTGCAGAAAGCCATGAAAATGGTGGAAGCAGAAGGGAAGGGAGTGATTCTCTACATGAATCAAGAAGGAAGAGGCATTGGATTGATCAATAAACTTAAAGCCTATAAACTGCAGGAAGAAGGAATGGATACTGTGGAAGCCAACTTACACCTGGGTTTTGGGATGGATGAAAGAGATTATGGTGTAGGAGCGCAAATACTACGTTCATTGGGTGTTACCAAACTCAAACTCATGAGTAATAATCCGAGAAAAAGAGCGGGTTTAAAAGGATATGGCCTCGAAATCGTAGATATCGTTCCAATTGAAGTAGCTCCCAATCCTCACAATGAAAAATACCTGAAGACTAAGAGAGATAAATTGGGACATGAGATTTTGGAAGATCTTTGATTTCTTGATTTGAAATAATCCTTTTCATTAAATCAAGAAATCAAAGATCAAAAAATCAAAGATCCTATCTTCTTCCCTGCTGGTACTCCTGTTCTTCCTTCTCGTGTTCTTTGTCGTACGCCTTAATGATGGCTTTTACCAGTTTGTGACGTACTACATCTTCCTCGTTCAATTCAATATGAGCAATACCTTCAATTTGTTTTAAGATACGCGTTGCTTTGTCTAAACCACTTCTCATATTTCTTGGAAGATCAACCTGAGTTGGATCACCTGTGATGATGGCTTTCGCATTTGCACCGATACGTGTCAGGAACATTTTCAATTGGAGGTCATTCGTATTCTGTGCTTCATCCAAAATGATGAAAGCATTGTCTAGCGTACGTCCACGCATATATGCAAGAGGAGCGATTTCGATTGTTCGGGTACTCATGTAGTAACCCAACTTATCCGCAGGAATCATATCATCCAATGCATCATACAATGGGCGCAGATAGGGATCGATCTTTTCTTTCAAATCGCCCGGTAAGAAACCCAAACTTTCCCCGGCTTCTACAGCAGGTCTTGTCAAAATGATTTTCTTCACCAGTTTATTCTTCAATGCACGCACTGCTAAAGCTACTGCGGTATACGTTTTACCGGTACCTGCCGGTCCAATGGCAAAAACGATATCGTTTTTATCAGCAGCCTGTACCATCTTTTTCTGATTCTGTGTTCTGGCTCTCACCGTTTTACCGTTCGGACCAAACACCAATATATCATTGGGATTCCTGTCAACAAAATTGTCTACTGTCTCTGCATCATCGCCACCCAGAATCTGTTCAAAATAATTTTCACTGAGATGACCATTTCTTTCGAGGTACTGAATAATGAGGTCAATTTTTTCTTTTGCTGATTCAATCTGTTCCGGAGCCCCGCTTAGTTTAATTTGTGTCCCGCGGGAAAGGATCTTTAATAATGGGAATTTCTTTTTCAGCAAATCTAACTTACCGTTGTTTACACCAAAGAACTCAATGGGGTTTACGGTTTCGAGGTTAATGATTGTTTCTGTCAATCTGTTACTGTTTTAGGTTCACGGATCATTTTATACTTAACCAAACCATCCTTCTCAAATTTAATTTTTAAAGTAGCACAATTCCTAATACATATTATACACAGATGTGGATAGGTTGGTTGATTAAAGTTCGTGAATTGCCTTATGCGGGTGTGTGAAGATTGGGTTAAGGATTGAATTGTAGTTGACAGTTGTTAGTTGACAGTTGATAGGAGAGCCATTCACTTCTTTCTGTCAACTGTCAACTAACAACTGTCAACTCACTCTACAACGCCTACAACGCCTTCAAAGCCGCAATCGTACCAATCGGATCTTCTGAGCGAAAAACAGTATTACCTGCAACCAGTACATCGGCACCTGCGTCTAGAATAGACTTGGCATTTTGCAGTGTTACACCGCCGTCTATTTCGATATGGGTATGTAAGTTTCTTTCTTGAATCATTTGTTTCAACTGACGAATCTTTACCAATGTATGAGGTATGAATTGTTGTCCGCCAAAACCCGGATTCACACTCATCAAACAAACCAGATCAATATCCTGTAGTATATCTGCTAATACCTGAACAGGTGTATGAGGATTCAATGCCACACCTGTTCTCATGCCCAATGATTTGATCTGTTGTAAGTTTCTATGTAAATGCGTGCATGCTTCGTAGTGTACAGTTAAAATATCAGCTCCGGCTTTCTTAAATGCTTCAGCATATTTCTCTGGTTCAACGATCATTAAATGTACATCGCAGATCTTGGTAGTGGCTTTTCTGATATGTTCTATTACGGGTAATCCAAAACTGATATTAGGAACAAAAGAACCATCCATTACATCCAAATGAAACCAGTCGGCCTGACTTTCATTCAACATCTCGCAATCTTTCTGCAGATTCAAAAAATTAGCACTTAATAAGGATGGGGCAATAATTGGCATACGACTGATTTATGGCGCGAAATTGCGATTTTATGTTGTAAGTATCCTTTTTTTAATACACATATTTGTTAACCTGCTCCCAGTCTTTGTAAAGCTTCTTTTGCTTCTTGGATAGACGGGTCTAAAACCAACGCACGCTGGTATTCTTGAATGGCACTAGGCTTATCAGCCTTTTGTTCATAAGTTTTACCCAGCCAATAAAAAGCATCAGCATAAGTTGGACGAATTTCAATGGCCTGATTGAAGATAGCAATGGCTTTGTTGGGTTGTTGGGTATCGTAATATACGAACCCCTTTTCCATATAGGCTTCCATATACTGATAATCATTGCTGATACAGCGGTCAAACGATGTTAAAGCTTTTACCAGTTCTCCGGTTCTGGCATAATAAACACCTTTGATAAAACTACAATGCGCGAGGTATTCTCTGCCCAATCTTAATTGCTCTACTTGGTCACATAAAATCAGGGCTTTGTTATCCTTTTTTTCAGCATAAAGATTTGCCATACTTAACAACACATCCGGAGATGGGTAGATACGTGCAGCTTTATCATAAGAGCGTAACGCCAGGATGGTATCACCCGCTTTTTCACTCAACTGCGCTTTATGAAACCAAATGCCATAGTTAACACTATCTCTTACGATCAATGAATCCATCTGCGCTAAAGCTAAATCCAGCGAACCAAGGCTATCCAATACATTCACCAACTGAATACGTAAGGCAGTGCTATCGGGATAGGTAACCACTTCATTGTATAATTGTTGTGCAGCTTCAGGAATGAGAAGAGACTGATGGGTAACAGACTTCTCTTTTTGTTGACATCCGAAAAGTATGATGAAAAAAACAGGGATGAAATATCGCTTCATGGATCAAAATTACTGAAGCATCTGCTTTTTATGAGATCATTACCAACCTATTCCACCAAAACTGCGTTAAAACCGATTATCCTTGGATGAGGCAGGTGACAATTCTTTGACAATTGACGGTCTGTCTATCCGTTAATTTTGCAACTTATTTATTCATATGAAAATTACATCTATTCTTTTTTCTTTGTTCAGTTTGACTGCTGTATCTGTTACTGCACAAGGCACTGTTAATGATACGGTTCACTTCGAAGGTGAAAAGCATTTTAAGAATGTACAGCAATTGACTTTTGGTGGCGATAATGCGGAAGCTTATTGGAGTTATGATGGTAAATACATCATATTCCAAAAGACCTATGCAAAAGAAGGTATCAATTGTGATCAGATATTTATTGGTAAAGTGCCCACCCGGCCCGGAGAAAAATTTCAGCCTAAGCTGGTGAGTACCGGAAAGGGTAGAACCACTTGCGCCTATTTCTTACCTGATGGTAAACATATCATCTATGCATCCACACATTTAGGCAGCAGTGATTGTCCACCCACACCTGATCGTGCGAAATATGGCAATCGCTATATCTGGCCATTGTACAGCAGCTACGATATTTTCATGGCAGATACCAGTGGTAAAATTGTAAAACAACTCACCACCGCTAAAGGATATGATGCCGAAGCAACACTTTCTCCTGATGGAAAAAAGATGATCTATTGCAGCGATAAAGATGGAGACTTGGAATTGTATGTAATGGATCTCGCTACTGGAACAGAAAAACGCATCACCAATATGTTAGGCTATGATGGAGGTGCGTGGTTTAGTCCGGATGGAAAGAAAATTGTTTGGAGAGCTAGTCGTCCGAAAACAGAAACAGAGATTAAAGAATACAAAGAATTGTTAGCGGAAGGTATGGTAGCCCCCACCAATATGGAAGTTTGGGTAGCCAATGCAGATGGAAGCGATGCAAAACAAATCACAAGTCTTGGACAAGCCAATTGGGCACCTAATTTCACTCCGGATAGTAAGCGTATTGTTTTCTGTAGTAATCATGAATACAAAAGAGGGTTCCCCTTCAATATGTATCTCACAGATATCAACGGAAAAGGCCTAGAGAAGATCAGCCGTGACAAAGGATTCGATGCATTCCCGATGTTCAGTCCAAACGGCAAGAAAATTATTTTTGCCTCGAACAGAAATAATGGCGGAACAAGAGACACCAATTTGTTTATTGCTGATTGGGTAGAGTAGGGGTAGCTTATGGCTTATGGTTCATAGCGTATAGCTGATAGTCATAGTAGTGCACTATCTCTTGTCCGTATATAAAAAAGGTTGACCAAAAAAGGAGGTCAACGTTATGAAAAAGGGCAAGAAAATCGCACCGAAA